>NZ_RZSC01000842.1:0-2396 GCF_003998155.1 Mesorhizobium sp. M1E.F.Ca.ET.063.01.1.1 | reverse complement strand
CCTATTCGCTATTCGCTGCTAGGCCACTTCGTGGCCTGCCATCCGCTCCAGCGCCCTCACCAGCGCCGAGTGGTCTTCCTTCGATCCGCCATTGGCGGCACAGGAATTGAACAGCTGCTGCGTCGTCGAGGTGTTGGGCAACGCAACGCCGAGCGCCTTGGCGCCTTCGAGCGCCAAATTGAGGTCCTTCTGGTGCAATTCGATACGGAAGCCCGGCGCGAAGGTCCGCTTGATCATGCGCTCGCCATGCACTTCCAGGATGCGCGAGGCGGCGAGCCCGCCCATCAGCGCCTGCCTGACCTTCGCCGGATCGGCGCCCGCCTTTGAGGCGAAAACAAGAGCTTCGCCGACGGCTTCGATGGTGAGCGCCACCACGATCTGGTTTGCCACCTTGGTGGTCTGGCCGACACCGTTCGGCCCGACCAGCGTGATGTTCTTGCCCATCTTCTCGAACACGGGCTTGGCGCGCTCGAACGCCTTTTCCTCGCCGCCGACCATGATGGTGAGCGAGGCCGCCTTGGCGCCGACCTCGCCGCCCGACACCGGCGCGTCGAGATAGTCGCAGCCGAGATCGTTGATCTTCTTGGCGAATTCCTTGGTCTCGATCGGCGAGATCGAGCTCATGTCGATGACGAGCTTGCCCTTGGACAGACCTGAAGCGACGCCATTCTCGCCGAAGAGCACGTCGGCGACCTGCGGCGTATCCGGAACCATGGTGATGATGATGTCGGCGGCCTTGGCCACCGCGTCATTGCCGCGGACCGTTTTCAGCCCCTTGGCGACGAGATCGGCCGGTGGCTTGGAGCGATGGTCGCTGGCGACGACCGGATAGCCTGCGTCGAGCAGATGCCCCGCCATCGGCGCGCCCATGATGCCCAGCCCGATGAAGCCGATGGTTTCCATTGTCTTGCTCCCTAGACGTCTTTCTTCAAATGTATCGACGGGTTGGCGCCGCCCCTCATCCGCCTGCCGGCACCTTCTCCCCGTGTAGTGACGGGGAGAAGGGAGCGCTCCAGCGCCGGCGCCCCCCTCTCCCCGTTCTTCACGGGGAGAGGGTAAGGGTGAGGGGCAAGCGCCGACGCTTCACAATTCCTGGCACCTAAGCCGCCGCACTCCCCTGCCCGGCGAATTCCCGGAACCAGCCGAGTCCTGCCTCCGTGCCGGCCTTCGGCTTGTATTCGGCGCCGATCCAGCCGGAATAGCCGAGACGGTCGATGTGCTCGTAGAGGAAGGGATAGTTGATCTCGCCCGTCCCCGGCTCGTGACGGCCGGGATTGTCCGCAAGCTGGATATGCGCGATGCGGCCGAGGTTCGCCTCGATGGTACGGGCGAGATCCCCCTCCATGATCTGCATGTGGTAGATGTCGTATTGCAGGAACACGTTCTTCGAGCCGATGCGGTCGATCAGCGCCAGCGCCTGGTGCGTGTGGTTCAGGAAGAAGCCCGGAATGTCGCGGGTATTGATCGGCTCGATCAGCAGCCTGATGCCGGCCTGCTCCAGCTTCTCGGCCGCGAAGGCGAGGTTCTCGGCAAAGACGTTTTCCAGCACGGTGCGATCGGCGCCCTGCGGCGCGATGCCGGCAAGGCAGTTGATCTGCTCGCAGCCCAGCGCGTGGGCGTAAGCGATCGCCTTGGCGACACCCTGGCGGAATTCCGGCACGCGGTCGGGCAGCGCGGCGATGCCGCGCTCGCCCTTCGCCCAGTCGCCGACCGGCAGGTTGAAGAGGACTTGGCTGAGGCCGTTCTTCTTCAGGCGCGCGGCAACGACATCGGGCGCATGGTCGTAGGGGCCGATATATTCGATGCCCTTGAAGCCGGCGCGGGCTACCGCATCGAAGCGATCGAGGAATTCATGCTCGCCGAAGAGCATCGACAGATTGGCTGAAAAACGCGGCATTCTTTTTCTCCTTCTTTCCGCTATGCCCTAGTCCAGCATCACAATGGCCGTGGGGGCATCCTCGTGGCTCTCGGCAAGCTCCTCGAATTCGGTGATCTTGTCGATTTCCGTGCCCATGGAAATGTTGGTGACGCGCTCGAGGATGAATTCGAGAACGACCGGAACCTGATGCTCCTTCATCAGCCGCTCAGCCTCCTTGAACGCGCCCGCGAACTCTTCCGGCTTGCGCACGCGGACAGCCTTGCAGCCCATCGCCTCGGCGACGGCGACATGGTCGACACCGTAGCCGGCCTCGGGATCGTCGGCGCGGTTGACGTTCTCGAAGGCGAGGCTCACCTCGTAATCCATCGAGAAGCCGCGCTGCGCCTGGCGGATCAGGCCGAGATAGGCGTTGTTCACGACGACATGGATGTAAGGCAGCTTGTGCTGCGCGCCGACCGCCAGTTCCTCGATCATGAATTGGAAGTCGTAGTCGCCGGAAAGCGCCACGATATTCCGA
>NZ_RZSC01000841.1:0-2398 GCF_003998155.1 Mesorhizobium sp. M1E.F.Ca.ET.063.01.1.1 | reverse complement strand
GGGCAAAGACGTTGACCAGTCTGCCGCCGGCTCGTCCGATGAAGATGCCCCTCGGCTTCAGAAGGCCAGCCCGGCGAACGTCCGCCATCGACATGAATTTTGCGTCGTTGCGCCTGGGCGGCCGCACCAAGAATGCGATCGCGAGCGGCAGGAGGAAGCCGAATAGGGCCGCGGCGCCGGCGTATTGAAGCTTTGCGAGGAGTCCAGCCTCCAGATCCGCCCAGGCGTAGCCGAAGACTGGCCGCGGGTCCGCATTGATACTGTCGAAGAGAAAATGCGATCCGGTCCTGTACCAGTCGGTCGCCGCGTATGCGACCACAAATGCCAAGGCGCCCAGCGCCACAGCCATCAACGCCAGAAAGATCCTGCCGGCGATCTTTTCCATGGTGCGCCCCCGTCAGATCGTCTCAGCCTTTGTGAACTTGATTTCGCTGATCGAGCGCCGTCCGCCGTCCCCGCGCACCATCTGCACGACGACCGGGATCACCTCGCGCAAATAGTCGAGGATCTCGCTGCGAGAGAGCCCGACATTTCCTTGCATGACCATGAGGGCCAGGCGCTCATAGGCCGAACGGGCCGAATTGGCGTGAACGGTTGTCAGCGAACCCGGATGACCGGTGTTGATGGCTTGCAGGAAGGAAAATGTCTCGGCACCTCGTAACTCGCCGAGCAGCAACCGGTCGGGCCGCATGCGCAATGACGCCTCGAGCAGCTGTTGCGGCGTAACCCTGGCAAGGCCCTGGTCACCTTTCGAGGCAAGCAGCGTCACGGTGTTGCCAGTTGCCGGCTTGAGTTCGCGCGTATCCTCGATGGTTATGATGCGCTCATGAGAGGGGATGATTTTCAACAACGCATTGAGGAAGGTTGTCTTGCCGGTCGACGTGCCGCCGGAGACAACTACGGAAATCCGATTGCGAACCGCGTATTGCAGAAATTCCAACGGCGAGGTGTCATGCAGCATCTCGGCGAGCTGCTTTTCTTCAGCCGAGAGCGCCAGGCCGCTGCCCACCTCGGTCTGTTCGAAGGCGCCCATCTTGGCATAGTCGCCAAGCGTCATGTCCATGATGACTTGCTTGCGGATGGAGATCGCGCCGCCATCGGGTGCGGCCGGCGGCAGCACGCATTGAAACCGCTCGCCTGAGGGGAGAGCGGCCGACAAGACCGGGGTGACTTCGTTGACGACCTGGTTGGTGGCCGAAGCGACGCCGACCGAGACCGAGCGGATCCAGTTTCTGGTGAGCTCGCGTTTGACGACGTACTCCATCTCCTTTGCACCCAGGCGCTCAATGAAAACTTCGCCGGGTCGGTTGATGGCGATTTCGGAAACCGATTCTTCCTCCATATAGGGCCAGATCGGTTCCAGTTCGGCGCGTAGCACCGGTGCGCGCGCCCAGGGGTCCGGCCTAGGCTGCACATTCATCGGGCCGGAGTCCCATACTCTGGATAGTCCGGATCAGCCTCAGCCTTCGGCGTCATGAAGAGCGGCGTCGGATCGAGCGCTCTTGCCGGCTTGCCGCCGCGCTTCAGTCGCGCCAGTTCCTCTTCTACCGGATCGGCATAGAGCTCGGAAAAATCCAGATCCCGGCGCACGAACACGACGATCGGCGTGCCCTGGTCAACGTAGATGGTCGGCGGGATGTTTTGTGTGTCGCGGAACGCCTCTTGCGCCAGCTGCTGCAGCGCCGTCGAGGATTTTTCGAAGGCGATGCCGCGGGCGTCGCGTTGCGAACCGGAGCCGCCATAGGTGGTGGTGACCGTCTGTCCCGTAACGGGGTCAGTAGTTGTCACCTGCCCCTGCTGGCTGTCGCTGCCATTGTTGGCAAGGGAGGACAGGTATTCAGAAACGCCGCCCACGACCGAAAGCATGATCGCATTGCCGTATCGCTCGAGCCAATGCGTATCGACGCGGCCACCGAAACCGCCCCGCCCGAGACGATCGGCGCCAGGCGAGGCGATGTCGACCGACACGCCGTCGGAACGTATGACGCCGTTCCAGACGATGAACACACGCTTTTGCCCGCGCGCGATCCCAGAACGATACTCGCCGGTCAGCCGAGAGCCTTTCGGGATCAGAATGCGGCGGCCGTCGAGCGAATAGACGTCCTCGCGCGCCACCGCGCGAACCATGCCGGGCAGATCGGTGTTGATGGCGGTTTCCAGAAATCCGCGGATCATCGTGCCTTCGGGGATCAACGCATCGGTGCGACGGAAAACCCGCGCCTTCGCCATCGCGTTCGAATGGGTTTCGGATTGCGCGAGGAAAGCCTTGTTCGGATCGTTGTCGGCGCCCGGCACCGGAACAAGCTGACCGTCGGCGGCGATCTGCGCCTGGGCCGGCTGATCGTGCCCGGCGGCCGGGTTTGCTTGCTCATTAGTGATCATCTGGGTCAACCGCAGG
>NZ_RZSC01000840.1:0-2403 GCF_003998155.1 Mesorhizobium sp. M1E.F.Ca.ET.063.01.1.1 | reverse complement strand
TCTATGCCCAGCGCATGGCGCAACTCTGCGGTTCGGGCCACGCGAATTGCATGATGCTGGAAGACATACTCGACGGGCTGTTCCATATCGCCAAGGCCGACGGGCTGATCCACGAGCGGGAAGGGCAATTCCTGCATCGCATTGCCGAGATTTTCCGGATCGACGAGGCGCATTACCAAGCGATCCTGTCGCGGCACGTCAATCTCGGCGCCGCCGATCCCTATGTCGTTCTCGGCATCGAGCGAGGGAAGCCGTTCGAGGAGGTCAGGAAGCGCTACCGCAAGCTGGTCTCCGACAATCACCCTGATAGGCTTATCGCGCGCGGCCTGCCGCAGGAGTTCATCAAGATCGCCACGACAAGGGTCGCAGCGATCAACGCGGCCTATGAGATGATCGAACGGGGCCTCAGGCACGTATGAGCGGTTTCTTGCCCGACCAGCCGGGTGCCGAGGTCAGGGTGTCGCCGAATTTCGGTCCGCGACGCGAGACGCTCAGGCTCGACATGATCGTGTTGCACTATACCGGCATGGCGACCGGCGCCGGCGCCGAGGCGTGGCTGTGCGATCCTGCAAGCGAGGTGTCCTCGCATTATCTCGTCCATGAGGATGGCCGCATCGTGCAGATGGTGCGCGAGAGCGACCGCGCCTGGCATGCCGGCAAGAGCTCATGGTTCGGGCGCACCGACATCAACTCGTGCTCGGTCGGCATCGAGATCGTCAATCCCGGGCATTCGCTCGGCTATAGAGCTTTCCCGAAGCGGCAGATCGATGCGGTGATCGGATTGTGCGCTGGGATCATCGGCCGGCACTCCATTCCAGCTCAGAGGGTTCTTGCGCATTCCGACGTGGCGCCGGGGCGCAAGGTCGATCCGGGCGAGAAGTTTCCCTGGAAAGCGCTTTTTGCGGCCGGCGTCGGCCATCTCGTTCCCGCGGCCCCGATCAGGCTGGGCGCGGCACTGAAGGCGGGCGATGCCGGCGCCGAGGTCGAGGCATTGCAGTCGATGCTGGCGCTCTATGGTTATGGCGTAGAGATATCGGGCATCTTCGATCGCCAAACAGAAATCGTGGTGGCGGCGTTTCAGCGGCATTTCCGGCGGCGGTTGGTCGACGGCGTTGCGGATGACTCGACGATCCGCACGTTGCAAAGGCTGCTGGCTTCCGTGAAGGCAGCCTCGCTCAGATAGTCTCGCCAGGTTCCCTAAATTACAACTTTGTCATACAAAGTGAATTGCCTCGCCTTCATTGGCGCCAATTCGCTCTCCAAACGCAACTCCCGCAAGTTGTCGGACGTCTAGCCTCCCAAGATGTGCCGATATTGAGTTAGCCACGCCGAGCGAAGTTCTTCGCGCGGTTCAAACAGAACAGGACTACATGCAGAAATTGACCGTTGTAGCGGCAGCCGTTGCTGCCGGAGTGATGACTTTTGCCTTCGGCCCGGCGAACAGCGCGCCGCTGAGCTTGCGGGCCGCCGACAATGGGTTCGCGGCAACCCCCGCAACGCCGAAGACGGCCTCGGATCCCAAAGCCGCAAAGCCAAAGAAAACCGATGAGACGAAAGTGCAAAAGGCCGCCGCATTGAAGTCGGCAAGATCAGCGCCGAAACGCGGTGCGAAGCGCGGCAAGCGGAGCGTCGACATGACGATGACGGCGTCCATTCACCCGGAGAAGCCCGTATCGTCGTCTTCGGCCATCGGCGGCGGGGCTGCCGGCGGCCAATATTCTGCGATCATCGCCCGCTATGCGGCAAGCTATGGCGTCCCGGTCTCGCTCGCCAATGCAGTCATCAAGATCGAGAGCAATTACCGGCCGAACATGGTCGGCAGCGCCGGTGAGATCGGCCTGATGCAGATCAAGCCGGCGACGGCGCGGATGATGGGCTATACGGGTTCGGCCAAGGGACTGTTCAACCCCGATACCAACATCAAATACGGCATGAAGTACCTTGCCATGGCGCAGGGCCTCGGCGGCGGCACCACCTGCGGCACGATCCTGAAATACAATGCCGGCCACGGTGCAAGGCGGATGAATCCGGTTTCGGCCGCCTATTGCAGCAAGGTCAAGGTGCAGATGGCGGCGCTCGGCTCGCCGGCATAAAGCTCATATTTCGAAGTGGATTTGGGCAATGCATGTTTGTTCATGCATGTCGTTGTCCCAAAACCGCTGCGCACTTTGGGAGACATGCACTAGCTTTTTCGTTTGCGTTTTCAGGCGGGAATCCCTTTATACGCGCTTGCCAGCTGGCCGGGCGGCCGCGCCCGCGAAGCCGAAAGGCTGCGGGTGAGGAAAGTCCGGGCTCCATGGAGACACGGTGCCGGCTAATGGCCGGCGGGGGCAACCCCAGGGAAAGTGCCACAGAAAGCAAACCGCCGCGGCGAATGCCGCGGCAAGGGTGAAAGGGTGGGCT
>NZ_RZSC01000083.1:0-14535 GCF_003998155.1 Mesorhizobium sp. M1E.F.Ca.ET.063.01.1.1 | reverse complement strand
GCCAGCGCACGGTGGAGAGGTCGACCGCCGCGGCGTCGACGCGCTTGGATTCCAGCGCCTGCAGCACGTTGGCCTGGGTGTCGATCTGCATCACCTGCGCCTGCGGCAAGGCGTAATGCACCGAGGTCTCGGCATCGACATTCTGCAGGATCGAGACGCGGGTGGCTGAGCCTCCGGCCAGCAGCTTGTCGAAGGTCTTGTTCTCGGACGAAGGCAGCGTCAGCAGCGCGACGCCCTCGACATAGTAAGGCCTGGAGAAGTTGATGAGCTGCGAGCGCTGCGCGCTCATGGTCATGAACTGGATGGTGATGTCGACCTTGTTGGTGGTCACGTTCGGGATGCGCTGCGCCGGATCCTGCATGACGAACTCGACCTTGGTCGGATCGTCGAAGAGGCCCTTGGCGAGGATGCGCCCCATGGTGATGTCCATGCCGACCAGCTCGCCGGCATCATTCTCGAAATGCCAGGGCGCATTGGTGCTGCCGGTGCCGACGATCAGCTTGCCGCGGTCGAGCGCGGTGCGCAGCACGCTGTCGGATGCGGCTTGCGCGGCTGCCTTTTCGGCGCTGACCGCGGTGAGCGCGCCGGCGGCGGCAAGTCCCGCCATTCCCAATTTCAGAAAATCACGTCTGCCGGATGTGTCGTTCACGGCGACCTCCTTTGATGGTGTGTTCCCCAATGAAGCAGCGATGCATGCGCCGGTGATCGATAGGTATTGTCTCTTACAAGAGACGCATGTATCCTGTACAAGACAGATACTAGCATTAGGAATCGACAATGCAAGATGGCAAGACGCAGAGCGAATGGCAGGCCGCCGGCGTGGATGAAGAGAAGCCTGCCAATTCACGCGAGAAGGGCCTGAACCGGGTGCTTCACATTCTGGAGTTCCTGCACGCCAACCAGCGCGCGATCGGTATCGGCGAGCTGGCGAAAGGGCTCAACGCGCCGCGTTCGACGACCTATACGCTGGTGCGCGAGCTGGTCGATGCCGGGCTGCTGGAGATGGCCGGCGACGGCAATCGCGTCTATTTCGGCAAGAAGCTCTACCTCTATGGAATGGCCTATATGCGCGGCAACGATCTGCTCAGGCGCGGGCGGCAGGAGGTCGACACGCTGTCGCGCGAGACGGGGGAGACCTCGGAGCTCTGCATGCTGCAGAGCGGCCGCTACACGATCGTCCATTCGAGCCCCGGTACCCGGCCGTTCCGCATCAGCTCGGCCACCGGGCTGCAGATACCGCTTCCCTGGACCGCTTCCGGCCGGCTGCTGCTCGCCGGCCTCGAACGGAACCGTATCGAGGCGATGATCTCGGAAGAGGATCTCGTGCTGCCGGACGGCCGCAAGATCGAGCTCGATGATTTTGTCGATGATATCGGAAAAGCCCGCGTCACCGGCTATTGCGTGACGTCAGGCCTTGTCGACGCCTACACCAAATGCCTCGCGGCGCCGGTCTTCTCGTCGCCCGGCAAGATCGAGGCGACGATGTGCCTGGTGGTCCCGATCGATACGTCAGAGGAGCGGACAGGCGAACTGGTCGCGCTGCTGCGCGAGCGCGCGGCACGGCTCTCGATCTCGTAGCCTTCGAGCGAAGGAAAGCTCCGGTCAGGCGATGATGTCGGGGATGATGCGGTCTTCCAGCGCCATCAGCCGGTCCTTCAGAAGGAGCTTCTTCTTCTTCATGCGCTGGACCTGGAGCGGGTCGCAGCCCATGGCGATCATCGCGTTGATGGCGGCGTCGAAATCGGCGTGTTCCTGTTTGAGCCGGGAATATTCTAGGCGTATCTCAGCCTGTTCCTGTTCGGACATTATCTACCGTCTGCGTATGCGTCGCCCAAGGATGGGCCTGTCTGGGCGGGGCCGGTGGGGTTTGTGACCGGCGGGCAGCCCATATCACATTTCACATTGTCGTGGAATGCTACCACGCGGCATTCGACATCGAGATTGGTTGGTGGCAAAGTGTCACCGTGCCGTCACAGTAGCGACCTGCGGTGGAACGTGGCTGCGACGGCTGCAATCGAGGAAACCATGAAAGGGAGAACCAATCATGTCTCTTGCATCCCATCTTGATGAGCTGCAGCGGAAGCACGGCGACATCGAGCGCGAAATCACCGATGCGATGATGCATCCTTCGGTAGACGACCTCGAGATCGCCAATCTCAAGCGGCGCAAGTTGGCAATCAAGGACGAGATTGAAAAGCTGAAGGCGAAACCGACGGCACACTGAAGCTCCTCTAGGCAACATAGCCGCCATTGCGGCGCAATCATCCACCCGGTGGCTGTCATGCCACCGGCGTCTGGGTCTTACTCCGGATTTTGACCAGTTTCGGCAGCGGCGGCGCAGCTTGGACACCTTCGCCGCCGGAGTAGGGACTTGTGGTTTCGGCAATCAGTCAGGCAGCCGATTTGACCGGCTGCCTGCCGCTTGCCATTGACAAGCCATCTTTGCTCCTCCACCTCATGCCCGGACCCTTGAGCATCCCTGCTCCAAGCAAAAGGCGGCCGGCATGACCGGATATTTTTCTTCTCCTTTCCCGCGCCGGACATCGATTGGTGTTTCGGTCGGCGACGTGATGGTCGGCGGCGGCGCGCCGGTCGTCGTGCAGTCGATGACCAACACCGACACGGCCGATGTCGACCAGACCGTCGCGCAGGTCGCGGCGCTCAATCGCGCCGGCTCGGAGATCGTGCGCATCACCGTCGATCGCGACGAGAGCGCCGCGGCCGTGCCGCGCATCCAGGAAAGGCTGTTGAGGCTCGGCGTCAATGTGCCGCTGGTCGGCGATTTCCACTATATCGGCCACAAGCTGCTCGCCGACCACCCGGCCTGCGCCGAGGCGCTGGCGAAATACCGCATCAATCCCGGCAATGTCGGCTTCAAGGAGAAGAAGGACCGGCAGTTCGCGGCGATCGTCGAAATGGCGATCAGATACGACAAGCCGGTACGCATCGGCGTCAACTGGGGCTCGCTCGACCAGGATCTGTTGACCCGGCTGATGGACGACAACCAGGCCCAGGGCTCGCCGCTCACCGCGCAGGAGGTCACCCGCGAGGCGATCGTGCAGTCGGCGATCCTGTCGGCCGAGCTGGCCGAAGAGATCGGGCTTGGGCGCGACAAGATCATCCTGTCGGCCAAGGTGAGCGGCGTGCAGGACCTGATCGCCGTCTATACCGAACTTGCGACGCGCTCCAACCATGCGCTGCATCTTGGCCTGACCGAGGCCGGCATGGGCACCAAGGGCATCGTGGCCTCATCCGCGGCGATGGGCATCCTCCTGCAGCAAGGCATTGGCGACACGATCCGCATCTCGCTGACACCGGAGCCGAATGGCGACCGCACCCGCGAGGTGCAGGTCTCGCAGGAACTCTTGCAGACCATGGGGTTCCGGCAGTTCGTGCCGATCGTCGCGGCCTGCCCGGGCTGCGGCCGCACGACGTCCACGGTGTTCCAGGAACTGGCCCAGAGCATCCAGGCCGACATCCGCAAGAACATGCCGGTATGGCGCGAGAAATATCCCGGTGTCGAGAACCTCAAGGTCGCGGTGATGGGCTGCATCGTCAACGGCCCCGGTGAGTCCAAGCATGCCGATATCGGCATATCTTTGCCCGGCACCGGCGAGACGCCGACGGCGCCGGTGTTCATCGACGGCAAGAAGGCGGCGACGCTGCGCGGCCCCTCGATCGCGCAGGATTTCGAGAAGATGGTCGCCGACTATATCGAGCAGCGGTACGGACACGGCAAAGCCGCTGCGGAATGAGCCCATGCGTCGTTTATGGAAGGCGACGCTTTTCCTGGTTTTGGGGTTGTGCTGGACCGGCGAAGCATTGGCCGATCCGCCGCAATCGGCCGCCAAACGGCTGATCGGCCGTGTCTGCGACCTGATCGAGACGCAGGCCGAACAAAACGCCCTGCCCAAGGATTTCTTCGCCCGACTGATCTGGAAGGAGAGTCGTTTCGACCCCAATGCGGTGAGCCCGGTCGGCGCGGAAGGCATCGCCCAGTTCATGCCGGGCACGGCCAAGCTGCGCGGGCTTGCCGATCCCTTCGACATCGAGCAGGCCATCCCGGCTTCAGCGAAATATCTCGCCGAGATGAAGGTGGGTTACGGCAATCTCGGCCTCGCCGCCGCTGCCTACAATGCCGGCGAGAACCGCGTGTCGCGCTGGCTGGATTCCGGCGGCTTCCTGCCGATGGAGACCGAAAGCTACGTCTTCGACGTCATGGGCGAACCGGTCGACAAGTTCTCCGACACCGCTTACGCCGGGACCATCCAGCCGCTCGATCCGAAGACCAGCTTCGCAGTCGCCTGCCGCCGGCTGCCGGTGATCATGTCGCAGACAGTCGCCATGGCCTCGATCAACGTCAAGCCGTGGGGCGTCCAGGTGGCGGGCAATTTCCGCCGCTCCGCGGCGATCGGCCAGTGGTTGAGGGTGCGCGGCCGGTTCCCGGCCTTGCTCGCCAGCCACGATCCGGTGGTGAGTCGCGTGCGAACGCCGATCGGCCGGCGCGGCATCTATGCGGTCAGAATCGGCGCCGACTCGCGCGCCGAGGCCAACGGTATCTGCAACAAGCTGCACAGCGTCGGCGGGGCGTGCGTGGTTATGCGCAATCGGTAGCTTTACGCATCGCAACGAAATTGGAGATGCTGGCGGGACAGAGGGGGGGTTGGCGGGAACTCGGCAGTCTTTGTAGAGACCCGTCTTTAGTCAATGGATGCTCAAGCCGTCTTCGCCGCCACGGTTTCGCTCAGCCAGGTGCCGATCTTGGCGCCGAGGCGGTCGGGGGAAACCGGCTTCGGCAGATAGTCGTCCATGCCGGCTTCGACGCATTTCTCGCGGTCGCCCTTCAGCGCATGCGCGGTGACGCCGATGATCGGCGTGTGGCTGCCGTTCTGCTCCTCGATCGCGCGGATGGCGCGCGTCGCCTCGTAGCCGTTCATCTCCGGCATGGAGACGTCCATCAGCACCAGCCGCGGCCGCAGCGAACGATACATTTCGACCGCGGTGCGTCCATTGCCGGCGATGCGGTAACTCAAGCCGAGGCCGCTGAGGATCTGGCCGAAGACCAACTGGTTCACGTCATTGTCCTCGGCGATCAGGATGTCGATCGGGCCGCTCGGCGCGGCGGTCGATTCCGGCGCGGCCGGGACAGGAACGACCGGGCCGCGGATGACGGTGAAGGCCGGCGCGGCCGGCTGGGCCACGACCGGCTCGCGCACGAAATGCGCCTTGGCGCCCTGCGTGCGCGCCTTCTGAATGGCGGAAATGACCGTGCCGAGCAGCACCGCCGAACGCGCCGGCTTGGTGAGATGCGCGACGATGCCGAAATCGATCACCATCCTGCCGAAATCGACCTGGTCGACCGAGGTGAGCAGCACGACAGGAATGGAGGAAAGGCGGCTGTCGGCGGCGATCGACCTGGCGACGTCGGCGCCGTTCATGCCGGGCATCTGGTAATCGAGGATGATGCAGTCGACCGATGCGCCGAGCTGGCAGGCGCGGTCGAGGAAGGCAAGGCCGACGGCGCCGCTCTCGGCCGCGGCGCAATCGAAGCTCCAGCTTCTTAACTGCTCCAGCAGAATCTCGCGATTGACGGGATTGTCGTCGATGACCAGCACGCGGGCGCCAGTGACGTCGACCGGCACGATCTCGTCACGCGCTGCCTGGCTGTGCGCCGGCAGCGGCACCGCGAACCAGAAGACCGAGCCGCGGCCGATCTCGCTTTCGACGCCGATCTTGCCACCCATCAGGTCGACGAGGCGGGCGGAGATGGCGAGGCCGAGGCCGGTGCCTTCGTGACGGCGGGTCGACGAGCCGTCGACCTGGGCGAATTTCTCGAACACGCTCTGCAGCTTCTCGGCGGGAATGCCGATGCCGGTGTCCTCGACGCGGACCTTGAGCTGGACCACGCCGTCGACAACATCGCCGCCGACATCGATCAGCACATGCCCCTTCTCGGTGAACTTCACCGCGTTGCCGAGCAGGTTGGTGACGATCTGGCGGAAGCGCCCGGCGTCCCCGACGACGAAGGCCGGCAAGCGCGGATCGACGCGCACGATGAGCTCGAGGTTCTTTTCGGCAACCCGGGCCGAAACCAGGGTGGCCACGTCCTCGACCGCCTCGGCCAGGCGGAAGGGCGCGGGGTCGAGCGTCAACTGGCCGGCATTGATCTTCGAGAAATCGAGGATGTCGTTGATGATGGTGAGCAGCGCGTTGCCGGATTTGACGATCACGTCGGTGAAGGTCTTCTGGCGTGGCGTCAGCTCGGTCTTGGCGAGAAGCTCGGCCATGCCGAGCACGCCGTTCATCGGCGTGCGGATCTCATGGCTCATATTGGCCAGGAATTCCGACTTGGCGCGGTCGGCCGCTTCCGCCTTGAACAGCGATGCGGCGGTTTCGGCGAAGGCGCGGCGGATCGCGTTCTCCATCGGCCGGAAGATCAGAATCGCCGCGATGGCGATCACGGCGATCAGCAGGCCGCTCGCCCACAAGAGCAGCCGGTCGCTGGAAGCGTCGGCGAGGTGCCGCTCGTCGTCGAGCGCGGTGCGCACGCGCACCAGCATCGGCTGGGCGAAAAGATCGTTCTGGTTGCGGATCTCGCGATAGCTCCATTCGTCGACTTTCTGGGCCACCGACATCAGGTTGAAGTTGCGTACCATGTCGCGCGCCGACCAGAACAGATCGCCGTTCACCGAAGCGGATTCCAGCGCGTTGAGGGTGTTGTTCGACAGGCGCGGCCTGATCGCCGCAAGCTGCGCGTTCAGGATCTCGATCTCGCCCGTCAGCCGTTCGGAATGGCCGCGCGCGGCGGTGGTCAGCGCCTCGCGCGTCTCGGCCCGCCAGGCCGTTCCGGTCGTCTCGGCGAAATTGGTGGCGTTGCGCAGGTCGCGGGAGAAGATGACGAAGTTGCCGCTCAGCGCGTCGACCTCGTGACGGTATGAATTCACGCGGTTGAGCGCGAACATGACGGCGGCCGAAGCCAGCGCGAAGACGAGCAATCCCGAAATATAGCGAATCCGGATCGACCGGATGAAGGAGGAGTACTCCGGCATGCGCAACCCCAAACCCATACGCACAATTTTAACGGTCGGGATTACGCTTGATTTACATTAAGATTTCGTTGGTGCGCGGCCAGACATCGCCGGCGACGACACCAACGGTCGTAGTTGTTCCAGAACGGCCTTGCCAATCACGCCTCCGGGAAGGACCGAGTTCCTCGATGACTGTCGCATCAGGATAGGTGCTTCAAGCCCGATGTGACCAGATCTGTAACCAGCGGGTGCTTGGCCACGTAGTGCACCCCACAAGCAGCTACCTGACGTATATGAAACGCGCTTTGCAATTAGTTAATTAAGTGCTAATATAATCCGTCTTGTTACCGGTTGATTGACACACCAACTTAAAGAACTGGAGGGTGCGTTGCTGCGCGCCGCGATCCAGTTGTCGGATCGGCGCCGCGTTTGCGCATGGGTAAAATGTCCGCATCCAGAAGAGTGTCAGGAGGCGCGGCGGTCTAGCTGCCGCCGTTAGTGCCTCCTCCCCGAACATGCCTTGAAGACAGACCGCTCCGGTCAAGACCGGAGTGTATCGCTTTTCTTTTGTCTGCAGGTCACTGCCAGAGGTGACCTGCGATGAGGGAGATGGTGACTCTGGCCAACAAGGGAGTAACACATGTGTAGACAGTTGTTTTTGGCGGTTGCAACCGCCGTTTCCCTGGGCGGCGCGCTCATGCTTGGCACAGGCAACGCGGGAGCGCAGAATCTGTGCCCCGGCGTCTCGGCCACACAGTGCACAGACCTATGCGGCGATGCCGGGGTGGCTTCCTGCACGAAGACAGGGTCGACGCCCGATTGCGTCTGCAACACGACGACAAAGGACGTGAACGGCAACGCGTTCGGCACGGCGACGACGGATACTTCAAGCGGCCAAGGCAATTTGGGCAACAAGACCGAGACGAGCTGCACCGGCAATCCGGGGCATTGCAAGTAATGGCCGGAATGTCTCGCCTCGGGTATCTGCATTTGATGCGGCGTGGTCATTGCCTGACGCGAAGCTATGGGTAGTTGAAGTCCCGCCCGCTCACGAGCCAGGGCGAACAGCCGGGAGAGCCCCGCCCTCCCGGCGATATGGATTAGGTCGCACATGATGATGCGCAGTGTCCTGTTTGCGGCGGTGATCGTCGGCGCGGCAACGATGCCGGAGGCTTCGCTCGCACCGTCGCTGACGTCGGGGGCCGAGCAGATTTCATCAGCTTTCCGGCAGCTGCTGATGCAGGTGAAGCCTACGCACTCCGAAGCGCTGAAGAGGCCGGCATACCAAACCGAAGTTGTGGAGCGGGGCGACATCGTTACGACCGTGCAAGCCGCCGGTACGCTCAATGCACTGGTGGTCGTGGAAGTCGGGTCTCAGCTTTCCGGCCGGATCAAGGAGCTTTACGCCGATTTCAATTCCAAGGTGACCTTGGGCCAGGTCATCGCGCGTGTCGAACCGGAAATGTATGAGGCCCGGGTGGCCCAGGCCGAAGCCGAACTGGAGATGGCGCAGACGCAGGTCTTGGTGCAGCAGGCGCAGATCGAACGAGTCCGGGCCGAACTGGAGACCGCTGAAGCCAAGCATGAAGCGGCGGTGGGTCAGAACAGGCGTGCGCAAATAGGGCTTGCCGAGGCGCTCCAGGACATGGAACGCAAGCGACCGTTGGCACAGCGCAATGTCATTACGGCAGGCGAATGGGAGCGCACCCAGAACGCGCACGAATCGGCTGAAGCACAGGCCACATCCATCGGCGCGGAGGAGTTGTCGCAACTGGCCGCCGTCCGCGCCGCCCAATCAAGCGTCAGCATGGCTGATGCGGAGCTTGCCAACATGCTGGCCCAGGTCAAGCAGAGGGAAGCCATGCTTCGGCAGGCCCGGATCGATCTTGAGCGGACGTATATCCGAGCGCCGGTCACCGGCACAGTGGTCAATCGTGCGGTGAGCGGCGGTCAGACACTGGCGGCGGGCTTGCAGACGCCGATCCTGTTCACCATAGCCAAAGACCTGACGCAGATGCAGGTCGAAGCAACGGTGGTCGAAGCCGATATCAGTCGTTTTGCCGTAGGACAGCCAGTCACTTTCACTGTTGATGCCTATCCCGATCGCGTTTTCGGCGGCTCGGTGAAGCAGATCCGCAAGGCGCCGCAAATCGTGCAGAATGTCGTCGCCTATGTCGTTGTGGTGGCTGCCGAAAACCCGGAAGAGCTTCTGCTGCCGGGGATGACCGCCAATCTCGAAGTGGTGGTGGCAAGACGGGAACATGTTCTCAAAGTGCCCAATGCCGCCCTGCGTTTCCGCCCGAAGGATACCAGGCCGGACGGGCGTCGCCTCGCAGTTATCCCTTCATCCAAGCTCGCAGCGGACCGCGGCATAGAGCCTGGATCGGCCGGCCAGGTGTTCGTGTTGGGACCGCATGATGAACCAAGGCCGGTACCGCTTCGTCTCGGGATCACTGACGGCCGAACGACGGAGGTTGTGGCTGGCGATCTCACCGAGACGCAGCCGGTGATCGTTGGGCCCGCCGCACCCGGCCCGGAGGACGAGGCGTCTTCCGTGCTGATCAGGTTCCGCTTTCAGTGAGAGAGCTCGCCGTGGCCCTGATCGAAGTCGAGGACGTACACCGCAGCTACCGCATCGGCGGCTCATGGATCAGAGCGCTCGACGGCGTGAGCCTGACAATCCAGCAGGGTGAATTCGTCGCCGTGAAGGGACCGTCGGGTTCGGGCAAATCCACCTTCATGAACATCCTGGGCTGCCTCGACCGGCCGACCAAAGGCAGATACCGGCTGGATGGGATCGATGTCGGCCGCCTTCATCACGATGCGCTCGCGGCTATCCGCAACCGCAGCGTCGGCTTCGTGTTTCAGTCATTCAATCTGCTGCCACGTGCCAGCGCCCTGGAAAATGTCGAGCTGCCGCTCCTCTATCGTCGTATGTGGCCGGGCGAGCGCCGCCGGCGCGCGCTTGCGATGCTCGAAAAGTTCGGTCTGGCGAACCGGGCGAGTCACAAGCCGGCCGAGCTGTCGGGCGGTCAGCAGCAGCGCGTCGCCATTGCCCGCGCTCTGGTCACCGGGCCCTTGGTTCTGCTTGCCGACGAGCCGACCGGTGCGCTCGACAGCCAGACCGGGCAGGAGATCATGAGTATCTTCCGCGATCTGAATGGTGAAAGCCTGACGGTCGTTGTGGTTACGCACGAGACAGAGGTTGCCGCCAATGCCGATCGCATCGTGACCTTCCGAGATGGCCGCGTGGTGCCTGAGGATTCCGAGACGCGGAGCGGCTTGAATTCGGGCGACACCTGCCATCTGTCGCTGGTTCGCAGCAATGCCCGGTAGCGTCAGAACAGCTCTGCGGTCGCTTCGCGCTCACCATCTGCGCAGCACGCTCACCATGCTGGGCATCGTCATCGGTGTTGCCGCCGTCGTCGTGATGATCGCGGTGGGGATCGGCGCTCGCGACCGAATCGCGGCCCAGATCCGCAGCCTCGGCGCGAACCTTATCGTGGTGACGCCAGGCAGTGTGCGCATGGGCAGCGTGCGTTTGGGCAGCGGCGCCGCGCCGCAGCTGAGCGAAGACGACGCGCTAGCGATCCAATCGGAGATCCCCGGTGTGGTCGTGGCGGCACCACTACTGCATGCCCGCGAGCAGCTCACCGTCGGATCGCTGAACTGGCAAGGCGTGCTTCGCGGCGTGACGCCCGGCTATTTTACGGCGCGGGAATGGCGCGTGATCGCGGGTCGGGAGATGACCTCGGACGACGACCGACGCGCCGCCAACGTGGTGCTCCTCGGCACGACGATGCGCGAGAAGCTGTTTGGCGAGACCGATCCTGTCGGCTCTGCTATCCGCATTCGTGGCGTGCCGTTCACGGTCATAGGCCTGCTGGAGCGGAAGGGGCAAAGCGTTTGGGGTGAGGACCAAGACGATGTGGCGCTGGTACCGCTGAGAACGGCACGACGCCAATTTGTCGGCACGAGCCGGGCCAATCCCGCCCTCGTGCACAATATCACCGTCAAGTTCGCCGACTGGTTATCGGCCGATGATGCGATGGCAGCCATCCGCGATCTCCTGTGGCAACGTCACCGGTTGCGGGCAGGTCAGGAAGACAGCTTCATGATCAGCAACCTTGCGGAAGCCGCCGATCTCGAGGGTTCGACTACGCGAGTCGTGTCGCTGCTGCTTTCCGCCGTCGCCTCGGTCTCGCTCGTGGTGGGCGGCATCGGCATTATGAACATCATGCTGGTGACGGTGACGGAGCGCACCCGCGAGATCGGGCTCCGGCTGGCGGTCGGTGCGCGTCGACGCGACATCCTTGTCCAGTTTGTCGTCGAGGCAATGACGCTCGCCTCGCTGGGTGGAATGCTAGGCGCGCTTGTCGGCATCGCCGCCGCAACCGGCATCGGCGCCTTTGCCCGATGGCCGGTGGTCATCGACATCAGCGCGGTGCTGCTGGCCGTCAGTTTCGCCGCCTGCGTGGGTGTTTTCTTCGGCTATTATCCCGCCCGCAAGGCGGCACGGCTTCAGCCTATCGACGCCTTGCGCGCTGAGTGACCTTCCGGGTCGGCCGCGGTCGGAGCATCGAAGCTACCGCAGTTATTCGAGACCTGGCGGCGAGCAGTCGCTCCTGGAGCATGGCTGACAAAGCCGAAAGGGCGTTAATCGCTCGCGCTTCAGCTATTGCGTGTCGCGACGCGCATCGCCGCCTCGCCATCGGCGGAAAAGAGCGCCGCCGATGGATCAACTTGAAACGAGCCGCTCGGCAAGCGGCTCGCCCGGTTCAAATCAAGCAATATCCTTGGCCCGGTAGGCATCGGGAAGAATGAAGACTTCGTCGGCGCGGCCATAGCCTCCATCGGGAATTTCTTCGATCAGCACCATGGTGTAGGGACGCACATCCTCGCCGAAATATTCGACAAACATCTGCGTGGTCTTGTGGACGAGGTCTTCCTTCTGCGCTATTGTGAGGGCGGCTTCGGGCATCTTGAAGTTGGCAAATGGCATTTCCAGGTTCCTTCGGGTTGGATTTCACAGCGCTGGATGGAGAAGGTCGGCGAGGCCGATGCGCTCCAGAAGCTGCGTCCGGACGCGATCGGCGACGCCGTTGACGATGGTCGCGCCGTCATCGGACGGATCGATATGGACACGGAACGGCCGGCGGCCATGCGGCATCTCCACGAGATCGACGATGGCCTGCGCGACCTTTGAGGGATCGGCATCGGCGGGTTCCAAGCCGGCAAGGCCCTTGAGCGCCTTGTCGTCCGCGCCGGCATACGGTCCCGACCAATAGGCGGCGGCGCGTTCGGTGTCGTCCGGTTTGCCGGAATGGGCGAAATGTTCCGTGCCCTTTGTGAAGGCGCCCGGCACCACGATGGTCGTCTCGATGCCGAAACGGGCGAGTTCCAGCGCGTAGCTCTGCGCCAGCGCATCCATGCCCGCCTTGGCGGCAAAGTATGGTGCAAGGAAGGGCGGCGTGCCGCCGCGGGTGCTGCTCGATCCGACCCATATCATCAGAGCTTGGCCGAGCGAGCGCATATGCGGCAGGACCGCACGGTTGACGCGCTGGGTGCCCAGCACATTGACGTCATAGAGCGCAGCCAATTGCTCGGGCGTGAAGGCTTCGGTCGGTCCGAAAACCATATGCCCGGCATTGTGGATGACGACGTCGATCCGGCCGGCTTCGGCGAGGATGGTTTTGACGGCCACATCGATCGACGGTTCGGAGAGCACGTCGAGTTGGATGGCGCTGAGCGCGAGCTTTTCCTCACGCACCAGCCTTTCGATTGCGGCGGCCGCCGCGCCTCCGCGCGCTTGCGGATCCCGCATCGAGGCGTAGACCCGGTGGCCGGCTCTGGCGAGCGCCTCCGCTGTCATTGCGCCGAAGCCGCTGGACGCGCCTGTGATGAGAATTGTCTGCTGCATGATCGTGTACCTTCTTTTTTACGCAGTTCCGGACGCGAAACCGCTGCGAAGTCTTGCCGATTGCCCTTAGATCGCGCCGCCATTGGCGCGGATGACCTGGCCGTTGACCCATTGGCTGTCGGAACCGGCAAGGAAGGCGACGAGCCTGGCGATGTCGTCCGGCTGGCCAAGTCTGCCGAGCGGAATGAGTTTGGTGATTGCCTCGATCTGCGCGGCGCTCTTGCCGTCGGTGAAGAGGTCGGTACCGACCGGGCCGGGGGCGACGGCATTGACAGTGATACGGCGCGGGCCAAGTTCCTTGGCCAGGATGTGCGTCATGGCTTCGACGCCGGCCTTGGTTGCGGCATAGACGCCATAGTTCGGCTGGTAGAAGCCCACCACGCTCGAGGAAAAGTTGATGATGCGTCCGCCGTCGTTCAGCCGCCGCGCGCCTTCGCGCATACCGCGGAATGATCCGCCGAGATTGATCGCAAGCTGGCGTTCGAACTCACCATCTCCGGTCTCCGCGATTGACGACAGCCTCATCATGCCAGCGTTGTTGACGAGGATGTCGGTGCCGCCGAATGCCTTTTCGGCCGCATCGAACAAAGCGGTCATACCGGTCGGTTCACCAATATCGGCCTGCACCGCGAGAGCGGTACCGCCGGCAGCCTCGATCGCCGAAACGACTTCGTCGGCGGCGTCCTTTCCGCGCGCATAGTTTACGATGACGGCAATGCCCTCTTGGGCGAGTCGCTTGGCGATCGCCGCGCCAATGCCTCTCGACGCGCCTGTCACGATCGCGGCTCTTGTCTTCTGCATGATCGATCTCCGTTCGTTTGTTGTGGAACGGATATAGACTGTACCCTCTGCCGGATAATCGGCCCGCTATTGACAGCAGTATTCGGATGGGGCGAACAATCTAACATGGATCGACTCGACAGGATGCGGCTGTTCGTTCGCGTGGTGGAGCGGCGCAATTTCACCGCGGCGGCCGCCGATCTCGGCTTGCCGCGCTCGACCGCCACCGAGGCGATCAAGCAGCTGGAGGATCATCTGGGCACGCGTCTGCTGGACAGGACGACCCGCCATGTCGCCACGACGCTCGACGGGCAGGCCTATTACGAGCGCTGCCTTTTTATCCTTGGAGAGGTGGAGGATGCCGAAGCCGGGTTCCGCAGCGCCGAACCGCGGGGCCTGTTGCGCATCGACGCGCATCCGCTGCTCACGCAGCGATTCCTGCTGCCGGGGTTGCCCGTCTTCCTCGAACGCTATCCCGAGATCGATCTGCATATAGGCCAGGGCGACCGGCTGGTCGACCTGGTGCGCGAAGGCGTCGACTGCGTCATCCGCGCCGGTGAACCGCAGGACAGCGGCATGATCATGCGACGGTTGGCGACGATCAGCGAAATCACCTGCGCCAGCCCTGGCTATCTGGAGAGGCACGGCGTGCCGGCGTCGCCTGATGCGCTGGACGGCCACCAGGCCATCGGTTTCGTCTCCTCGCGCACCGGCGAAGTGCTGCCGCTGGAGTTCACCGTCGGCACAAAGGTGCATCGGGCAACGCTGCCGGGGCGGGTAAGGGTCAACAATTCGGGCACCGCCGCC
>NZ_RZSC01000839.1:0-2418 GCF_003998155.1 Mesorhizobium sp. M1E.F.Ca.ET.063.01.1.1 | reverse complement strand
AGCAGCGTTTCGAGCGCGCTGTCGACCTGTTTGTGATAGGCCACCTCGTTCTCGATATAGGCCTTGTCGAAGGCAGCCCCTTTCAGCTTCGCCAGCTTGGCGCGCTCTTCCTTCGCGGCCTTCGCCAGCGCCTGGCTGGTGGCGTTGTCCTCGGGCGTGACTTTCAGCTTCTTCACCAGGTCCAGGGCCTGCTTGTTCACCGCCTCGTGGTCGCGCTCCATGTCCTTGGCGAAGTCGACGACTTCCTTGGTCCTCGATTTCTTGATCGCCAGCTTGGCGGCCTCGATGTCGATCGTGCCCGCCGTATAGGCGATATGGGCGATCTGCGGGTCGGTGGGCTTCTCAGCGGCCCGCGCATAGGGCGCGGCGCCTGCAAGCAGGAAGGCCGCAAGGGCTGCGGTCGGTCGGATAAACATGGCATCTCCTTCGCCCGGCACATCTGCAGGGCTCATCTGGGGTTGACGGCCATTGGATGCGGGGAGAGGCGAAACGTTCCCGGCGTTTTCTCTGCGGGGAGCGAGCACTGCTACGCCGAGTTCCGTCACACCCCCCTCTGTCCTGCCGGACATCCTCCCCGCAAGGGGGGAGATTGGCAGCTTCGGCGCCCCGCCCGTCCTGCAGCGTTGGAGATTAGCGAAAGCCGGCGCGACATCCGATCTCCCCCCTTGCGGGGGAGATGTCCGGCAGGACAGAGGGGGGTGCTGTCCCTCGGCGTTCGCGAATAGCGACGCGCGCTAGCCCTCGAACCCCAGCCTTTTCATCACCGCCTGCGTCAGCCTATCGCACCGCCGGCCGGCGAAAGGAAAAGCGTCGAGCAGCACCGGGCCGATCTCGTCGTCCAGCGCCTTGCGCACCAGCGCACGCGCCCGGTGCAGCCTGGTCTTTACCGTCTCCGGCCTGATGCCGAGCACCTCGGCGGTCTCCTGGATGCTCAGGCCTTCGATGACACGGGCGACGAAGACGCTGCGATAGACGTCGGGAAGGCTGTCGGTCGCCCGTTCGACGAGCCCGAGGATCTGCCGCTGCGCCATCGTCCGCTCCGGATCGTCGCCAGGGTTCAAGTTACTTGGGTTCAGGGGAAACCGGATGATCTGCGCCTCCGGGTTTTCAGGCATCGCCACCATGCGCTTCTTCTTGCGCAGCCGCCCGAGCGCCTCGTTGATCGTGATGCGCGACAGCCAGGTGGATAAAGAGGCATCGCCGCGAAAGGCATCAAGACTGGCGAAGGCGCGCAAATAGGCCTCCTGCACGATGTCCTCGGCCTCGGCGTCGTTGCGCACCACGCCGCGCGCGATGCGGTAGAGCCGCTGGTTGTGCGTCTTGATGATTGCGCGGAAGGCATCCGCTTCCCGCGCAAGCGCGCGGCGCACCAGCGCCATGTCGCCATCATCGGCCGCGGCAATAGCGGCAGCTTGCAGTGCGGGCTTCCTCATCGTGTCCCGATCTCCCGGACAGGCGTTGCATCCAGCAATTGGATGCGCTCGCCGGCAAAAGGTTCCCGAGCTATGCTACAGCTTTCAGCGCCGCCCTGTCTGCGGTCTCCACGCGTGCGGCCGCCGCGAGCAGATCGGTCTGGGTGATCAGGCCAAGAATATGCCGCCCGGCGTCGACGATCACCACCGCATGGCTGTGCCCGTCGGTCAGCGCCGGCAGCAGGCTCATCGCCGGCGTGTCGGGCGAGGCGGTGCCGGCCTTCGACATCACGCCCTTTACCGTGTCGGTCGGTCTCGTCAGCTCGCGCAGGCCGACGGCGCCGGCCAGCCTTGCCTCGGCGTCGACCACCGGCAAGATGCGGATATTGTGGTCGAGAAGCTGCTTTCGCGCCTCGTCCGCGGTGGCGTTCTCCGTCACCGAGATCACGTCGCGGGACATGATGTCCCGGCAGAGCAGGGTGCGGTGCGAGCGCACCGTCGCCTGCAATTCGACCTGACGCAGCAGCCTTTCGATGTCGTCGCGGTCGATGTCGAAGCTCTCGTCGAGCGCGGCAAGGGCAGCATCGACATCCTCCGGCCGGAAGCCGACGCGCGTCGTGGGCGGCCGGTCGGCGGTGCCGTGGCTGTTGGCCACAGGCGCGTGGACATGCGGATAATTGCGCCGCGACAGCTTGTGGAACAGCAAGCCGAGCGTCACCAATATGATCGAATTCAGCGCCACCGGCACGAAGGGAAACAAAAAGCCTGCGCTGACCACGGCCGGTCCGCCAAGCACGCCGGTGAGAGCCGCGGCGCCTCCCGGCGGATGCAGCGAGCGCGTGAACGACATGGCGGCAATGGCGAGCGCCACGGCCAGCCCGGAGGCGATCACCGGGTCATGCACGAAATGCGCCACCGTGACGCCGACCAGCGCCGAAATCGTATTGCCGCCGATGATCGACCAAGGCTGCGCCAGCGGGCTCGAAGGCACGGCGAACAGCAGCAC
>NZ_RZSC01000838.1:0-2420 GCF_003998155.1 Mesorhizobium sp. M1E.F.Ca.ET.063.01.1.1 | reverse complement strand
CTGGGACACCTCGGTGACGGCGGCGAAGTCGTGGACACCAACGAAGTTCAAGGGAACACTCGCCGTCGAGACCATATCGAGTTGGGTTAGAGGGTCAATGCGTTTGCCGGCCGCGTTTTACGGTTCAATGACCAGGTAGCCGAACTCACCGTTGCGGACGTGCTGATAGCGCCGACAGGTCGAGACTACGGGATCCAGTCGCAACTGATCCAGATAGCCGGTCTCCAGATACGTTGGCGAGCGCCATCCTCGATTCTGGACAGACGCCACCAAACCCAATAGTGGGCCAACAACGCCCTCGGAGTCGCAAATCGCGATCGGCGGCATCTGTGGCCTCTCCTCGAGCTCACGCGCGGAGTAATCGGCGTCACCACCATAGGGGACGTTCGCCACAATACAGTCGGGTTCGGGGATGTTCACGTCGTCAACGAAGAAGCTCTCGCAAAAGGTGATGTCAACGCCGTGCCGCTCGGCGTTTGCCCTGGCAAGGCACAACGCATTGGGATCTATGTCGCACGCCACAATCTCAAGATCCGGCCTCTCGCACTTTAGCGAAATCGAGAGCCATCCGCAGCCAGTTCCGACCTCCAGAACCCGCCCACCGGAAGGCGCATCGCGGAGGACACGCTCTGCCAGCTCACGGGCGTGTTCATCAGGAATGTAGCAACGGCGATCCAGATGGAATTCGCGGCCAAAAAACCTAGAATATCCTCGCAGATATGCGTTCGGCTCTCCAAATCGTTTTCTGGTAGCCAAGCGATATAACCTCGCATCGTCTCCGGCCGCCAAGCTAAGTATCTCTTCAATCTCTTTATTAGAAACCTTGTACTTCCTCAGAACACTCAAGGCTAAATCACGCTTACCAAGGCCTTCTGAGACGATACCGGGCTCTATCTTTGCGCTCATTTCGTTGTTCCTCTGTTAGAGAAAAGCGTGCTAGGGATTCCCCCAAGCCACCGGCACTCCTCACACGCATGCATCGTGCCAAAGGAGAAAAGCTTCTGATATAACGTGTTGTCGAGTTTGCACAGTCGACACTGTCGAACTTCGGACAAGAATGTTGAAGCGCGGCAGCATCACATTGTCGGGCACCGTTCCCGGAAACCGCAAATGAAGCGTAGTCGGCGGCATCAAAGACCGTGATCCGTCATGCTCCAGATGGCTCACAACCGACGCATATATCCGCGCACAGCAGGTCCTCGCCTAAGCCGGGTATCATCAACGCGAAACTTGGCGCCGCCCCCGAAAATGTCCGCAATCCTCCGAGCCGCGCAAAAGAACAGTTCCTGAACCGTGAGGGACTTCGATTCGGGCGAGGGTATCGCTCTCCTTCGCGACCCTTCGGGCCAGCGCTTGAACTTTTTCGATCAGCGGCGCCATGCACTGGTCGGTGAGGCGTGGACGCAGGGCAGGAATAGGTTAGCATCACCGGGGGCCACGCCGAAGCGGAGGCACGCATGTCGACATGACCGATGGTGATGAGCGTGAAGTCGGGATGCTTAGTCGACGTGCCGCGCATGCTGCTGATCGCCGAAAGCTCCGGCGTTAGGTAGGCGCTGCCGGCATCGGTGGCGGGATCTCTGGCCGCGCGGCATGAGCGGTCCTGCCGGTCAGCTTCAGAATGATCCCGGGACGACTATTGACGAGACACTGTTCACCCGGCCGCACAGACCCGCGCGTCCCCGGCAGGTGGCGAGCCGACTACCGGCGCGGCCTCATTCGCACATCGGATGGCAGACGTCGAAAGGCCGGTGCAGGCGACGCCCGTCGCTACCACCGCCCATCAGGGCAAATCCAGCGCCGAGCGGAACTCAACGTTGGAGGGCGCGCAGACTAGTTGCACCTCAGCATGGATTGCCTTGGAGGCTACAGCACACCAACTCACTGAGGCCACTGCCCATTTCGGGAATTCTGGACCGGCGGTTCCAGGATCAGAATTCCGAGTGCTGCGTGCTTGGCCTCTACTTGCGCGTCATACTCGGCGAGCGATTTTAGCAGCCATTCTCGGAAGCTTTTTTCAGCAGCAGACAGCCGCACGGATTTTGATCGGTAGAGCGTAAAGGTCTCGACACTACGCATGCCGATCGGGATGGGGGCAACCAGATGCCCCGACTCGATAGCCGCCATACCCACAAAGCTGTCGCATCCAATGGTGAGGCCGGCGCTGGCCATTGCGGCGGAAAGACATAGACTAGTCCCGTTGAATGTGCTGTGAGTCGCGCGCGCTATGGCGGCGTCCATTCCAGCAACCGAGAACCACAATTCCCAAGGGTTGTAGTTGCTGTCGAGTAGAATGTGGACTTCCTTGAATTGACCATCACCCAGATGGCGCTGCGCATACTCTGCCGTGCAGACCGGCAAGTCCACCCAGCCGCACAGCGCCTCTCCGAAGAATTGCTCATTTTCGAAGCAATTATGTG
>NZ_RZSC01000837.1:0-2428 GCF_003998155.1 Mesorhizobium sp. M1E.F.Ca.ET.063.01.1.1 | reverse complement strand
CGCTATTGGCCTGCGACACACACTTTATCGCATACTCGCTCAAGACATCGATTTCGGACTCTGGCGCTATATTCGTGTCAAGTATCCGTAGATCGCCCCTTAGTGGTTCGAGATCCTTGCCTGCCAAGCTATCTCCGGCGGTTCGAAATTCGTATATCGTCAGAAAGAGCGAGTAAAAATCCGATTTCTGCCGAAATCGGGTCTTGGCTAACGACAACTTTTCAGGGGCGAAAATGCCTTCCAGGTCATATATGACAGCTAAGAAATCTTCTTTGACTTTGGCTTCTTCCGCAGGCCTCCACTCCGCATATCTGGAATAGAAGTAATCAAGGTCCCCCTTCTTATCTTGCGGCCCCTCAAGCATGCCAGCGAGTATCTCAGACACGAATTCTACGTCGCCCATTCGCCTTCGCTGGCCGACGGTGAACACCCTCGAGGCATCAAGAAACTCATTTAGGGAGAGATCCGTAGACAGCTCAAGAAACCTCCCAGGAAAGTCAGCTCTGCGTAATTCTTGCCTATTCAGCGGCATAGAATACTTATTTACACGAGAGTATACCTCTCTTACCTCTTCTTCTGTAAACCCAGTGGCCTCATTGTAGTCAATCTTATATAGAAGTATGCTATCTTTAACTTCTTTCGGCAGTTCACTGAATTTTTTACCGAGGAATTCGCCCGAGTATGGTTCATCTAAAGCGAATTCGTCTCTTAAAAACGCTAATATCGCTGAGATCCGTTGCTGGCCGTCAATCACTTGCCTGTGGGTGTGCTCATTGCGGACCTCGTTCCAAAGAAACATCTTCGGCATTGGAACCTGCCTCAGAATGGTGTCGATAAGCATAATGCGCGCCGCAGGATTCCAAACTTCCTTCCGCTGAAAGGAAGGCCGCAATTCAAGGCGCCCAAGTGAGTTCCAATCCCTTAGGTCCGAGATTGGATGCGGGCTTGAATTCCATGTTCCCACCCTGTGTCTCCTTCAATCGCGACTCATCGCACTATTTGATTTTGATATTGCAACGACCGCGGCGTCGATATCTTCATCTGCAAGAAACGCAGCCTGCGCATAGATTATAGTTGGCTCGCCGCTCAGCTTCGCAGCAAGGTGACCAAGACCCAAAAGTTGTTCCGCACCCTTCACGCCAAGCGTGATTTCGGATGTTCCGATACTCGCAACCTTCAAAATCAATCTGTTACCAAGGTTGTCACGCAGCTGCATTGGCATGACGTTCGCATCAGGCCGCTGCGCTGCGAAGATTAGATGCATGCCGGCGGCGCGTGCCTTCACGCCCAAGCGCGATACGTTGGATGTCACCGCAGATTTGTAATTTTCCGTCAGCATCCATTCCGCAAACTCGTCATGGACCAGGAAGACGTATGGCAGCCGTTCGGCAGCCTCGACCTTGGAATTGAATGCACGAATGTCTCGAGCCCCCTTGGACCGGAACAGCTCATAGCGGCGCTCCATCTCCGTGACGAGACCCTCCATAACCTCAACCGCCCTCGATTGGTCGACAATCACCCCGCCCTGCAGATGCGGGAGCCTCTCGATTGCCGCGTAATCGACACCCATTTTCGGGTCGATCAGGTGGATGTGTGCCAGATCACTAGAATTCGTCGCAGCGATGTCGAGGAGGAGGGCTTGGATCAGCACGGATTTCCCCGACCCGGTTGCGCCGGCAACGAGCGTGTGGGGCTCATGCTGTTGCCCGCCAGCGAATGGGCCGCCGAGATTTAAATAGAGAATATCGCCATCAAGCTCCTTCAGGCCCAGCACGAAGGACGTGTTCACTCCCGCGGCATTGCGATTGATTTCCCGTCGGCCCCAAACATCCCAAAGTGAAACGACCTGTCGCTGCGGCCGCGCTACGCCCACGACGATCTCGCCCGGCAGTGGGGAAATCGAGATCAGCCTGAGCCCATGCGTCGTCAGAAGAGATGATTGTTTCGCTTCGATGTCTTCGACGCGCAGACGATCCGACCCCATGAAACGGATCAGCGCGGCGTTTGGAGTCAGGCGCGTGCCGACGAGCTTGGCCTGAAGATTATAGCCGAGCAGCGCGGAGCGCAGCTTTTGTGCTGTGCTGGCCAACCATTCACGTTCGTCCGCCGAGTTTTCGCGAGCTTTCTGAGCGCGAGCTTCGATGAGAGCGGCGATGCCGACCTCGCCGCCGGCGCGAGAAAATTTGTCGGGCGTCGGAGCAGTCGTGTCGCCGCTTGGCAAGGCTGGAGCATGGAGTTGCGGGTTTGCCTGTGACGGCGCTGAGATGGTCGCCTGATCTTCGTCGTTAATTTGGCTCGAGACTAGGGCGGGGGTGATTTCCCCGCTGGACAGACCGCCGCCATCGCCACTCACGGCGACCGAACCATTATCATTTTTCCGCGGTTCTACGGCCTCAATAACGATTCCGCCTTCGGGATCGCCCTCATC
>NZ_RZSC01000836.1:0-2433 GCF_003998155.1 Mesorhizobium sp. M1E.F.Ca.ET.063.01.1.1 | reverse complement strand
ATGCCGGCACCCGCCGCCGACGATCCCGGCATGAGCGTCGGCCAGGCGCTGCGCTCGCCGCAATTCCTGGTGCTGGGCATGACCTTCTTCGCCTGCTGCGCGGCGCATTCGGGCCCGATCTTCCACATGGTGAGCTATGCGATGGCCTGCGGCGTGGCGCCGATGGCGGCCGTCTCGATCTACAGCGTCGAGGGCCTGGCCGGCCTCGGCGGGCGCGTGCTCTATGGCGTTCTCGCCGACAGGCTGGGCGTCAAGCCGGTGCTGATCGCCGGCCTCGCGATCCAGGGCATGGTGATCGCCGCCTATCTCGGCGCCGCACGGCTCGAACACTTCTACGTTCTCGCCGTCATATTCGGCGCCACCTATGGCGGCGTGATGCCGCTCTATGCGGTGCTGGCGCGCGAATATTTCGGCGGACGCATCATCGGCACCGTGCTCGGCGCAGCCACCATGCTCTCCAGCCTCGGCATGTCGTTCGGCCCGCTCGCCGGCGGCATGATCTACGACGCCTATGCCAGCTATTCCTGGCTGTTCGTCGGCTCGGCGCTGGTCGGCCTCGGTGCCGCCGGCATCGCCATCGCCTTCCCGCCGCAGCCAAGCCGGCAGAGGCTGCAGATGGCGTAGCACAAGCCTGGATCCTCGCCCCCAAAGGGGGCGGGGCTCAGGCGGGCGCCACCCCTTCGAGCGCTATGATACGTGTGTGGGCGCAGCGGAAACGGATTTGCTTCAGCCGCTCATACTCGGGCGAGTCGTACCAGGCGGTGAGCGCGGCCATGTCGGGAAACTCGATAATGACCAGGCGGTGCGGCTCCCAGTCGCCCTCGAGCACCTTGGTCGTGCCGCCACGAGCAAGATAGTGCCCGCCATAGCGAGCCTCCGTCGCCGGGACCTCGCGCCTGTACTCGTCGAACATGGCCATGTCGGTGACGTCGACATCGGCAATCAGATAGGCGGGCATCGGAACTCTCCCCTTCTCAGATCATCTTCCAAATCATCAGAGGGGCGACCATTTTATATTAGAATTCACTTATATTGAAGGTGAAAACCCGCCCATCCCGGAAACGCTCGATCCTGTCGGGGCGGCTGTCCGCGATCCCTCAATTCCTCAGTGCGATCGTCGCGGCCGCGCCGCCCATGCACACCGCCGCGCCGCGGTTGAACAGGCGCGCGGCGCGCGGCGACTGCAAGGTGCGGCGCGTGCCGGCGCCGGCGATCGCGAAGGGGAATTGCACGGCCGCCAGGATGACGGCGGTGATGGCAAGCAGAATCGGCACGTCGAGCGCCGACAGCGCGCCGATATCGACCACCGTCGGCAGGATGGAGATGTAGAAGAGCACCGATTTCGGATTGCCGAGCGTGACCAGAACGCCGGAGAGGAAGGCGTTGCCGCCGCTCCTTGCGGCGCCGCTGTCGGAGACCTCGAAGGTCTCGCCCGCCCTCCAGAACTGGACCGCAAGCCAGCAGAGGTAGGCGATGCCCGCCCATTTGATGGCGATCAGGAGAAAGCTGAAAGTCTCGGCGATGAAGGCAAGGCCGGCAAGCACGGCGGCGAGGTAGAGCACGTCGCCCAGCACCATGCCGGCCGTCATCCAGGCCGCATGCCGGTAGCCGCTCCTGAGCGCCTGCGCCACGATGGCGACGATCTGCGGCCCCGGAATGATGGCGGCAATCGCCAGCGCGCCTGAATAGGCGGCAAAGCCCGACAATGTCATTGGTGTGGAGTCCTTCGATACGAGGTGAGCCAGGACAATCGGAGGGCGGGGCGATGGTGTCAACCGCGGGCTGGGGAAGCGCCGGCGGCCGTCACCATCTTCTCGACCACCCAGCGGTGCTTGCCGATCTGGCGGTTGCAGCTGAAACCCTGCGCTTCGAACATCGCCAGCGTGCCGTTATGCAGGAAGGCGCCGGCGACCGGGCGCCCTTCCGAATCCTCCGGATAGCTTTCCACCCTGCCGCCGCCGAGACGGCCGATCTCGGTCAGCGCGCCGGCAAGGGCTGCCGCGGCCACGCCCTTGCCGCGATGGGCCTTGTCGGAGAAGAAGCAGGTGATGCGCCAGTCCGGCAGCGCCGTCAGTCCCTCGCGATAGGCGCGCTGGTGCTTTATGCGCGGCAATTCGGCGGTCGGCCCGAACTGGCACCAGCCGACGCAGGCCGGACCGTCGAAGACGAGCGCGGCATGCGCCCGGCCCTCGCGCACGAGCACCTCCTTCGCCGCGCGGTTGCCGGCGGCGCCAACCCCCTTGGCGTGGAAGGCCATGCACCAGCAGCCGCCCCACACGCCATTGTGACGCTCGACCAGCGCGGCGAAATGCGGCCAGGTGGTCGTATCGAGAGGTTTTACACTGAAGCTCATCGTCACCTCTTCGGCGGCGAGGATAACCGATCCGGTTGGGTTTTGGAGCCAGGCGCCGGAACGGTTAGTCTCCCCCACAA
>NZ_RZSC01000835.1:0-2456 GCF_003998155.1 Mesorhizobium sp. M1E.F.Ca.ET.063.01.1.1 | reverse complement strand
GGGAAAAGACGAAGCGGTCGAAGAAGGTCTTGCGGCGCTCGACGTCATCCAGGATCTGCCTTCTGATCTCGGCAGTGCCGACGCGCTTGACCCATTTGTAGATGCGCTCCAGGTAGCGGGCCTGCTCGCGATACATCTGGACGAGCGCCACAATCACCTCCAGCGCCTCATCCTCGGTCTTCACCAGGCCGAGCACTTCCGTGCCCTTGATGTCGAGGCCGGCAGCGCCCGCGAAGTGGATCTCGTAGCCAGAGTCGACGCACACCACGCCGACATCCTTGCAGGTCGCTTCGGCGCAGTTGCGCGGGCATCCCGACACCGCCATCTTCACCTTGGCCGGTGTCCACGAACCCCACATGAACTTCTCGATGCGGATGCCGAGACCAGTCGAATCCTGTGTGCCGAACCGGCACCAGTCGGAGCCGACGCAGGTCTTCACCGTGCGCAATCCCTTTGCATAGGCATGACCGGAGACGAAGCCGGCCTTGCCGAGATCGGCCCAGACCGCCGGCAGGTCCTCCTTGCGGATACCCAGCATGTCGATGCGCTGGCCGCCGGTCACCTTCACGGTCGGGATGCGGAACTTGTCGACCACGTCGGCGATGGCGCGCAATTCGCCGGCGCTGGTCACCCCGCCCCACATGCGCGGCACGACCGAATAGGTGCCGTCCTTCTGGATGTTGGCGTGCACACGCTCGTTGATGAACCGCGACTGATAGTCGTCGGCATATTGGTCCGGCCAGTCGCAGACGAGATAATAGTTCAGCGCCGGCCGGCACTTGGCGCAGCCGCAGGAGGTCTTCCATTCGAGCTCCTGCATGACGGCGGGTATCGTCTTCAGTCCTTTCGCCTTGATCAGGCGGCGCACGTCGTCGTGGCCAAGGCTCGTGCAGCCGCACATGGGCTGCACCGCCGCGGGGTTGTAGGCGTCGCCAAGCGTGAGCTTCAGGAGTTGCTCGACGAGACCCGTGCACGAGCCGCACGAGGCCGAGGCCTTGGTCTGGGCGCGCACGTCGTCGAGCCCGGTCAGCCCCTTGCCCGTGATCGCGCCGGTGATCTTGCCCTTGCAGACGCCGTTGCAGCCGCAGATTTCCGCATCATCCGCCAGTGCCGCAACGGCCGCCAAAGGGTCCGAGGAGGTGCCTCCCTGGAACGCCTGTCCGAAGATCAGCGTGTCGCGCATCTCCGAGATGTCGGTCGCTTTCTTCTTGAGGTCGTTGAACCAGGCGCCGTCGGCGGTCTCGCCGAACAGCACCGTGCCGATAATGCGGTTGTCCTGCAGCACCACGCGCTTGTAGATGCCCGCTGATGCGTCGCGCAGGATGATCTCCTCGCGATCCTCGCCGTCGGCGAAATCGCCCAGCGAGTAGAGGTCGATGCCGGTGACCTTGAGCTTGGTCGGCGTGTCGGAGTGGACGAAACGCCTGTCCTCGCTGTCGGTCAACCTGGCCGCCGCGACGCGGGCCATCTCGTAGAGAGGGGCAACCAGCCCGTAGACGTGGCCGCCGACTTCCGCGCATTCGCCGAGCGCCATGATGGTAGGATCGGAGGTCTGCATGCGGTCGTCGACGACGATGCCGCGATTGACCTCCAGCCCTGCCTCCTTGGCGAGTGCGATGCTAGGGCGGATGCCGACCGCCATCACCACCAGCGTTGCCGGGATGACCGTGCCATCCATGAGCTCGACGCCCTCGACCTTGCCATTGCCGAAAATGGCCTTGGTGTTGGCCTTGGTCATGACCTTGATGCCGCGCGCCTCGACGGCCTTCTGCAACAGGTAGCCGGCGGCCGGGTCGAGCTGGCGCTCCATCAGCGTCGGCATGACGTGGAGCACGGTGACGTCCATGCCGCGCTCCTTGAGCCCGGCCGCTGCTTCGAGGCCGAGCAGACCGCCGCCGATGACGATCGCCTTGGCGCGCGACTGCGCGGCGAGCAGCATGGCGTTGACGTCGTCGAGGTCGCGATAGGTCAGCACGCCGGGCAAGTCCTTGCCCGGCACCGGGATGATGAAGGGAACCGAGCCGGTGGCGATGACGAGTTGATCGTAGCTCTCGGTCACGCCGTGGTCCGAGGTGACGGTCCTCGCTTCCCTGTCGATGGCAACGATCTTGTGGCCCTTGTAGAGGGTGATGCCGTGCTTGATGTACCAGCCGTCGCCATGGATGACGATCTCCTCGAACGCCTTCTCGCCCGAAAGCACTGGCGACAGCATGATGCGGTCGTAGTTCACGCGCGGCTCGGCATTGAAGATGGTGACGCTGTAGCGGTCAGGTGCTGCCTCCAGCAGATGCTCGAGCATCCTGCCGGGCGCCATGCCGTTGCCGATGATGACGAGTTTTTCGCTCATGTCCGGTCAGCTCCGATCTATTCGGCGGCGTAGGAAAGGGGTGCGGTCTCGGCGGCGGCAGCGCGCTCCATCTGGCGGATGGTGACGTGCATCCAGACCAGGCACGAGA
>NZ_RZSC01000834.1:0-2460 GCF_003998155.1 Mesorhizobium sp. M1E.F.Ca.ET.063.01.1.1 | reverse complement strand
AATCGGACCTTGATCTACTTGTTGCGAAGTCTGATCAACATCGGGCCGCCCAGGCCTTGCTCGGCTCCGGACTCAAGCGCTTCGAACCCTCCAATTGCCACGGCCATCCTGCAGTCCAGAGCTTTCTTGGCTACGACGAGCCGAGCGGGCGCATCGTCCATCTCCATCTTCACTTCCGCTTAGTTGTCGGCGAACCGATCTTGAGGAACTATCAGCCTCCTTGGGAACGCCTATTTCTGGCCTCGGCGATCCGACACCCCACACTGCCTCTCCGGATGCTCGATCCGGCAAGCGAGGCATTGCTGCTTGTGGTGCGAGCCAGCCTCGAGCTGCGGCGTCGAGATCCCATCGTGTTTCGCCACTGGCAAAGGTTACAGGAGAACTTCGAACTGGACCGGCTGCATGTGGCGTTACGGGTCGACCGGCACAGTTTCCGTGGTCTCGCGGCAAAGCTTGTGAATAAGGACCTCGCGGAAGCCATTGCCAAGGAATTGTTCGAAACGCAGACCTTCATGGCCCGGCGTCGCCTTCACGCCCGGATTCGCAAAGAACTGGCGGCGTACCGAACCTACAATGGCCTAGAAGCCGTTCTGCGCGGTATCGGCCGGGTAATCTTGTGGACCGCCGGAAGTCTGAACAAGCAGTTCCTGCATGTGCCCCGCCCCTGGAGCCGCCGTACGCCCGGCAGCGGCATGGTGGTAGCCGTAGTCGGGATCGACGGTAGCGGCAAGACCACGCTTGTGACAGCGATCCGCCAGTGGCTGGAGTCGGAAGTTGACGTGCTCCCGATATATTTCGGCACCGGGGGTGGTAGGCCATCGCTGCTGTTGCTGCCGTTCAAGTTGCTGGTACCGATCGTCACCCGGGCGCTTGGAACCAAGCCCGCCGGCAGCTCGCATGGCACCGTGACCGACAGTTCGCCGGGCCCCCTCTACAGTATTCTGCTTGCCGTATGGGCAAGCGTCCTCTCTGTAGAGAAGCGGATGAAGCTGGTGGCCGCGCGCCGCGGTGCGGATCGTGGAATGGTCGTCGTTGCCGATAGGTTCCCTCAAGACCAGATCATAGACTTCAACGATGCTCCGCTGCTGCCCCGATTGGCCAAAGTCCCAGCCTGGCTTCGGCGTTTCGAGGCCAGCTCTTATGCGCTTGCCCGTCGTCTGCCGCCGGATCTCGTCATCAAACTGCAGGCCACCCCCGAAGTCATCATGAAGCGCGAGCCGGACATGGATCCGCTGGTCGTTCGAAGGCGAGTGCCGGCCCTGCAGCAACTGACCTTCGGAGGCACTGTGGTGGTGAACCTCGATGCCGGGGAACCGTTGGCCGACGTTATCGGTTCAGCCAAGGCCGCGATCTGGCAGATGCTTTGAGTACGTACGAGATCAGCTCGGGGTGGTCATGGAATAACGAGATAGCGCAACGGCAGGCTAACTGCCCAGTGCCGGAGTACATCGGCGAAAAGACTTGCAATCGTGTTCCGCAAAGGGCTCTGCCTCTTCCTAAGTCTGCCTCTTCCTAAGAGGGCGCCTGCCTCGCGCGACGACGCCCATTCGCAGGCTATCGGTATAGCCAATTTTGACGAAGGGGACGGCCTTCAGAAAGTAGATCATTTCCAACACCTTGGATTCGGGCGCGCTATTTGAGTTCGTAAGTGCTGGCAACGGCCATTTTCGGCCCGAACCTTGCGCAAGTCGTTGAACCTCCTCAGAGTGCAAGAATTCTCGACCGCACCATTTTCCCCCCAAAAAGATATTTCTTGAATGAGCCCGTGGATCGAAGCGGCTCGGCGCGTCCGTCTCTGTCTCTGAGGACCAAAACAGATGCGGTGGCAGGTTCTGAGGGCCGCACCGCCGCTTCGAGTTTTCCAAACAGGCAGTTCGGCAAACCCCGGCCTATCCCGTCCAGCCAAGCCCGGCCGAGATGCAATTGATCGACACGAGCAGAGCGTCGGTCGCCCGCTTTTGGTCCGCCGTGTTTGCCCGAACTTCACGCAGCAGATCGACCTGGAGCAGGTGAATGTCATCCATCTGCCGGCGCAGATTGTCGAACCGCCGCTTGAACATCGGAAAGCGCGCGGAAAGATCGCCTCCCGTGAGGTCACCGATCAGGCGTCGCGTCAGCTCGTATTCGGCGGCGATCCGGGCGTGGATTCTTGCTGCCGCATCGCTATCGGACACCAGGCCGGCGTAGAGCCGCGCGATCTCCATGTCGGACTGGTAAAGCGTCTTCTCGGCCTCGTCGACGATCAGGCGGAAGAAGCGCGAGTGCTCGAACATGCGGGCCAGAAGGTCGCGCCCGGCTTCGCCGCGCACTGTAACGAAAGAACTCAGCGCGCTGCCGATGCCATACCAGCCGGTCAACAGATGGCGGTTCTGGCTCCAGGCGAACACCCATGGAATGGCGCGCAGGTCGGCAATGCCGCTGGCGCCGAAACGGCGATCCGGCCGCGAGCCCATTTTCAGG
>NZ_RZSC01000833.1:0-2461 GCF_003998155.1 Mesorhizobium sp. M1E.F.Ca.ET.063.01.1.1 | reverse complement strand
AAACCGGACGATCATGGTGCCACCACGACCACATGTCCGAGGACTGCGCCATAGCCGAGGTTGCCATACCCAGCATGAGCGCGGAGGCTGCAAGAATTTTCGTAAGCATTGGATACTCCATTTGGTTGGTCGCCGAGGTGTGACGGCGACGCCAATGAAACCCTGGGTTGGATGCAAAAGTTCCAAGAGAAAATCGGCGTGGAGCGGGATGCGCGACACGTTTGTGTGACGAGGCCGTGAGCAGCCGGATCATTCGGCTCGGCGCAATTGCCGTCGAAATTCAGGTCACGCCGGCAAACGCACGTGCGGCGATACGCTGGATGAAGGCGACAACGCGTTCCGGCTCCACGAATTGCGGCATGTGGCCAAGCCCCTCGATCCGTTCGAAATCGAGCCCGTTGATCTTGTCCAGCATCGGCTCGCCATGAGTGGCAATGCCGATGACGCGATCCTCCGTGCCGAACAGAATGCCGGCCGGCACGGCGATCTCGCCATAGTGCTGCTCCAGGCGGCCGAGATCCTCTTCCACAGCCACCACATCGGTCGAAGTCGCGTGGAAATGAGTAGGCCGCAGCCCAAGCCATCCACCTCCAGCGATCATATAGTCCTCGGGAACGGTTTGCGGCGCGAAGATGAATTTCATCGTCGGTTCGGCGTATTTCAGACTGGCTGGTATCGCCACAGTATAGGCTATCACCCGACGCCACAGGCGTGAGGGAATATAGAGCAGGTCGAATTTCTGGCGCACCCGTTCTTCCAGATGCGTGAGCGGTGCAAGCAGCGCGATGCCGGAAATCGCCGCCGGATGCCCGACAGCAAGTGCAAGCGCGACGGCGCCGCCAAGCGAGTGGCCGACGATCAGGGGCCGTTCCAGCCCAAGTTCTCCGATGAAGCGCCGCACCATTTCGGCTTGCTCAGGCAGACGACCAGACGCCCCATCGGCCCGAACCGAATATCCCGAACCCGGCCGGTCGAGCGCGATCAGCCGGTAGCCGGCACCGAAATGTCCGAACAGCGTATGGCGGAAATGGTGAAGCTGCGCGCCGAGGCCGTGCAGGAAGACGATCGGCCTGCCCTCACCTGCTTCGACATAGTGGATGCGGTTGCCGTCGAACTCGACGAACTTTCCGCAAGCCGGCACCAGCCTTTCGGCCCGGGCCGCGATCCGCCATGTTGCAAGCATCAGGCCGAGCACGACGACAGCCGCCGCAACGAGCACGCCGCCGATCAGCCACGACAAAATAGATATCAGCATCTTCCACCCGAGCCGGACCGGCTCACCTTACCCGCAACCGGCTCTGCCACAAGAGCACCACCTTGCCTGCGCATTGCGGCCGGCCGCCGGCCGCGTTATCTCAGGCGAACTTATTGCCGGAGTGAGCCATGCCTGAAATCGTCACCGCCGCCATGCTTGTCATCGGCGACGAAATCCTCTCCGGCCGCACCAAGGACAAGAACATCGGCCATCTCGCCGACATCATGACGGCGATCGGCATCGACCTGAAGGAAGTACGCATCGTCCCCGACGAGGAGGACGAGATTGTCTCCGCCGTAAACGCGCTCCGCGCCCGCTACATCTACGTCTTCACCACCGGAGGCATCGGACCCACGCATGACGACATCACCGCCGACTCCGTCGCCAAGGCTTTCGGCGTGCCTTGCGAGTACGATGCCAAGGCCTATGCCATGCTCGAAGCAAGCTATGCTCAGCGCGGCATCGAATTCACCGAGGCGCGCAAGCGCATGGCGCGCATGCCGCGCGGCGCCGACCACATCGATAATCCGGTCTCGATCGCTCCCGGCTTCCGCATCGGCAACGTTCACGTGATGGCCGGCGTGCCGTCGATCTTCCAGGCGATGCTCGACAATGTCGTGACGACGCTGAAGACAGGCACCAAGATGCTGTCGGCCACGGTGCACTGCCCGTTCGGCGAAGGCCTGATCGGCGGGCCGCTGGCCGACATCCAGAAGGCGCACCCCGACACCATCATCGGCTCCTACCCGAAATACGGCGACGGCAAGTTCTGGACAGAGCTCGTGGTGCGCGCCCGCAGCGAAGAGGCGCTCGAGGCCGCGCGCAGGGACGTCGAGGCCATGGTGGCGGGCTTGTCGGCTGCAAGCTGACACCATCGTCGGACCGGAACCAAGGACGCCGTTACGGCGTTTGTTTTCCGGCGCGTTTGCGCCGGCATTTGAGGGCCGGACGCACATCTCGCGCCGACTCTTTTTTTGGGGGATGTCATGCGCTTCAAGACGATCGTCGCCATTCTGCAGAACGAGCAGGACGCGGAGCGCGTGCTCGACTGCGCCATTCCGCTCGCCGAGCGGTTCGAAAGCCACCTCGTCGGCATCCACGCGGAAGCGCTTCCGGTGCCCTATACGTCGGCCACCGGTTTTCCCGATACCGAATTTCTGCAGGTTTCGGCCGAGATGAACAAGGAGCGCGCCGACAGGCTGCAGG
>NZ_RZSC01000832.1:0-2471 GCF_003998155.1 Mesorhizobium sp. M1E.F.Ca.ET.063.01.1.1 | reverse complement strand
CGCCAACACCATGTCCCCCCGCCGCTATAAGCCGGGTGAGATCATCCGCTCGCCGGTGGCCCATCATGACGGCAACTACTTCGCCGATGCCGAGACGCTTGCGCGCCTCGAAGGCGAAGGCCAGGTGGTGTTCCGCTACGCCGAAGGCACCAACCCCAACGGCTCGATCAACGACATCGCCGGCATCGTCAACGACAAGGGCAATGTGCTCGGCCTGATGCCGCATCCGGAGAACCTGATCGAGGCGGCGCATGGCGGCAGCGACGGACGGGCGCTGTTCGAAGGCGCGCTCGGCATCGCCGCTTGATCCTTCCCAGACAATTCCTTCAAGAACGCGGGGGCGGACTGACCATGAGACTGACGATTGCTCGCCTTGCTCTCGTGGCCGCCGCCGGGATTGCGCTGACATCGTGCCAGTCCAGCTCGAAGTCCACGCCGGCGCCGTCAGGCAAGAGCGCCTCGCTCCTTGCAATGGAGCAGGTTGCGATCGCCGCCCATAAATGCTGGATCGCCAGCAAGGATCCAGCCTTCAAATCCTATCAGATGGCCAATGAGCTGAACTCCTACAGCGGCACGCCGCGTTTCCTGCTGGTGCCGGCCAAGCATTATGGCGGCAAGCCGCTGCTGGTCGTGCAGGCGCAGGGCAATTCCAGCAAGGTGGACGTGTTCGGGCCGCTGATGGCCGAACCGCTTGGCGCGCGCATCGGCGCCGACATCGCCCGCTGGCAGGCCGGCAATCCGTCCTGCGCCGCCGCCGCGTGAGCCTACCATGGGCCGGTTCCTGCAGACGGCGGGACTGGTCATCGGGCTGATAGGGCTTGTCCTGCAATTCGCCATCACCATCCCGGCGTCGATGGCGGCGGGCCGCAGCCTGTTTGGCTCCATCGTCTTCTATTTCAGCTTCTTCACCATCCTGACCAACATTGCGGTGGTGCTGGTGCATGCTTCGCTGCTGTCACCCGCCGGCTATGCCTGGTTCCCAGCGTTCGCCGGGCGGCGCATGCGGGCCGGCGTCGCGGTAGCCATCACCCTGGTCTTCATCGTCTATTCGACGGTACTGGCGCGCCTTTGGGCGCCGGAAGGCCTGTTCCTGCTGTGCGATATCCTGCTCCACTATGTGACGCCGCTCGTCTTCGTGCTGTGGTGGCTGATCGCGGGCGCGGACGGCAGCACGCGCTGGCGCGACATCTCCTGGTGGATGATCTATCCGCTGGCCTATCTCGCCTATGCGTTGATACGGGCCCCATTCGCCGGCGAGGTGCCCTACCCCTTCCTCGATGTGGCCAAGAACGGCGCGGCCAGCGTCGCCATATCGGCGCTGACCACGACAGCTTTGTTTCTCGTGCTGTGCGCGCTCGCCGTGCTTGTCGATCACGGCATCGCCCGGCTGCGGAAATGATCCGCAAGCCGGCGCGGTCACTCCCAGAACGGCCTGATGCCTTCGTGGTGAGCATCGCAGCGCGAGATGCCGATATCCTTGAGCTGCTCGTCGGTCATCTCCAGGAGTGCCAGGCGCCCGCGGCGGCGCTCCAGCATGCGGTCGATCTGCCTGGCGATGGAGCCGAGCACGAAGACGATACGGTCGATGAACCCGCGGCGGACCGACGGGCGATTGTGCAATTCGGCGCCGCCGTGGTGGAATGTATCAATTGTATTCATTTTCCGATCTGCCAGACTGATGAATTGTACCTTTTCTGCGCGCAATCTCATATCGATTGACTCATCATACGGTGCAATATAGAAAATTGTTACCATGACAAATTGGCTCCCCGATCTCTCCTCCGGCTCCGGTCCGCTGTATCAGCGTCTTGCTGACAGCATTGAGTCAGATATCGACAAGGGCGTCATCGATGCCGGTGCAAAACTGCCACCCCAGCGCGACCTCGCCTACGACATCGGCACGACGGTCGGCACGATCGGCAGAGCCTACCAGTTGCTGCGCGAACGCGGGCTGGTGAGCGGCGAAGTTGGGCGCGGTACCTACGTGCTCGCCCAACGCGCCGGAGATTCGAAGCCGGATCTGGAGCCTGCCGTCCTGGGCACACGCCCCATCGATGCGCCGACGGGCAAGCTGCGCTTCGACAGCACCGCCGCGCCCGATGTCGGCCAGGGCGCAGTCATCGCCGAAATCTTGGCGCGGACGGCGCAGGACCATCCCCACGACATTTCGAGCTACACCAGGGATTTTCCCGAACGCTGGTACGAGGCGGGCAGCCATTGGCTGGCGCGAAATTCCTTCCGCCCCTCGCCCGATTCAATCGTGCCGACGCTGGGCACCCACGCCGCCGTGATGGCGGCGATCGCCGCGCTCACCATGCCCGGCGACTATGTCGTCTTCGAGCATCTCACCTATTCGCAGATCTCGCGCAGCGCCGGACTGATCGGGCGTCGAACGGCACTGGTTGCGACCGACAATGAAGGCGTCGACCCCGAGGACTTCGAACGCGTTTGCGCGCAGAAGCATCCCAAGG
>NZ_RZSC01000831.1:0-2475 GCF_003998155.1 Mesorhizobium sp. M1E.F.Ca.ET.063.01.1.1 | reverse complement strand
GCGCAGGCCGCCGCCGATGCCGAGCCCGCTGTCGAAGGCATCACAGCCGGACAGCATAATGCCGGACAGGCCGAGGCTGGCGGAGGTGAGGAATTTTCTTCGGCTTATCTGGAACTTGGGCATGTCAGATGCTCCTTTCGGCCGGCTCGTCGTGTTTCTCGGGCGGGTCCGTGCGGTACCAGCCGGTAATGATCGAGCGCAGCTCGTTGATCGGGCCGGCCGCCAGAATCATCAGCATGTGGATGATGAAGAAGAGGACGAGCAGCACCATGACCGTGAAGTGGATGGTGCGCGCCGTCTGCCGGCCGCCCAGGATTTCATTGAGCCAAGGGAGCACCGAATTCATGCTCGGCGACATCGCAAGGCCGGTGATGATCATCAGCGGCAAGAGCACGAAAAGCACGCCGCCATAGGCCATTTTTTGCAGCGTGTTGTATTCGCGCGTGTGGTGGAATTTCAGCTTCGCGTGGTCGACGATGTCTTTCGGCAGCCTGCGCAAATCATCCAGGCGCGGCGCGAGGTCGCGATGGACATGGCCGTTGACGAGGCCCGCAATCAGCCAGACGAGCAAAGTGGCGGAAAGCACCCAGGCGAAGAAGAAATGCACCACGCGCGCGGTGCCGAGGTCGTAGTAGGACGGGATTGTCGCCCAGGCCGGGAAGGCGCGCGGCGTCTCCTGGCCGGGCGGCCCGGACCAGCCGAGCACGCCGGTGGTGTCGAAGCGATGGCCAAAAATCTGGGTGAAGCCGCGCGGGCCGTTGTCGGTGTTCTCGGCGCCGATCTGGAGGATCGTGTTGTTGTATCCGAAACCGGATTCCTTGCCGATATAGAGCTGCGGTCGCGCGTTGAAGATCTGCAGGCCGGAAAGCAGCATGAAGAACAGGGAAAAGGCCCACAGCCAGTGCGTCAGCCGCGTCCAGCGCGACTGCCGGTAAATCAGCGTCGCATCCTTCGGCGCGGCATCCGCCTCTGTGGCGGGTTGGCTCCTGGCAATGGTTTCCATTGTTCTTGCCCTTCTGGCCGCAATCCCGTGGCGGCCTCAGTGTAGCGTTCTCTCCCCAATACGTCGCCAACCCAAGCGGTGTTTCATCCGATCACGGATTTATTACGGGCTGCCCAGGCTGACGGCGAGGTTGACGGCGGCAGCAACGATGACGGTATTAAAGAAGAACGCCAGGACTGAATGGACAAGCACGACGCGTCGCATATGCGATGTCGTGATCCCTGTGTCGGCAGTCTGCGCGGTCATGCCGATGACAGTCGCGAAGTAAAGAAAATCCCAGCCTTCCGGCCGCTTGCCGCCGGGGAATTCGAGGCCGCCGACCGGCATCTTCTTCTTGGTTTCGGCATCAAGCGCATCCCCATCCATCCAATAGACATGCGCGTAGTGAAGCGCTGCCATGGTGTGGATGGCGAACCAGCCAAGCGGCATCGACAGCAACGCGAAACTCAGCACGATGGGACTGCTGCCCTTGTGATTGATCAGCTGGAACAGCAGGACGATGGCGATGCCGACGACGGCGAGCGTGATGGCAAAGATGCCCAGAAGCGGCAGATCGATCTCTCGCGCGTTCTTGCTCAGATAACGGCCCGTCAGCCGCGGCATCTGACGCAGAACGAGAATGATAAAGGCGGCGAAGAACGCATTGGCGCCGATCGAGATCGAATAGGGGAACGGCGCTCGGAGGAGCAGCGCGATTGCCAACGCGGCGGCGCCGACACAGGCCGATACCGCGAATTGCATGTGCCGGTGCAACGGGTCGCTGATGGGCGTATCGGTGGTCATAGCCGGCCTGATGGCGACGGTTTTTCTAGTCCGGTGTGACGGATTTTAACGCGCGCCGCAAGATGCGGTCGAGTTCGCCGAGAAAGCGCGAACGATCCTGCGGGGTGAAGGCGGCGTTGAAGCCGCGGCTTTCGCCGGTCTCACGCAGGTGCTGCTTGAGATCGCGCATCGCCACCGCCATGCCGATGGTCTCCGGCGTAAACGGCCGGCCGGTGGGTCCCAGCACATGCGCACCGAGCGCGACCGTGCGCGCGGCAAGCGGGATGTCGGCCGTCACCACGACGTCGTTGAGCTTTGCGTTCTCGACGATCCAGTCGTCCGCGGCGTCCGCGCCCTTTGACACGACGATGTTGCGGATCATCGGATCGCGCGACGGACGCAGGCCACCGTTCGAGACATAGGTGACGATGACGCCGTGGCGCTCCGCGACCTTCTCGACCTCGGCTTTCACCGGGCAGGCGTCGGCATCGACGTAGATGGTGGGTGCGGGCATCGTCACTCCAAACGAACATGGGGCCGGCGTGTCAGCCAGCCCCATGGCAGAAATCGCAGGACTTGTCAGGCCGCCAGGGCTCCCGACTTCTTCGCGGTCCAGGTGGCGATATAGTCCATCAGGCCGGGACTGAGGCAGTCATAGGGTTCGAGCCCGATCGACTTGAGCTGGGCGCGGATGCCGGCCATGCGGCTCG
>NZ_RZSC01000830.1:0-2477 GCF_003998155.1 Mesorhizobium sp. M1E.F.Ca.ET.063.01.1.1 | reverse complement strand
GATGACAGCCAATCTCCCCCCAAGAGGGGGAGATGCCCGGCAGGGCAGAGGGGGGCGCGAAGGAACGCCATCCTGGGTAACTGGATCTCACTTCCCGCAGACGGGGAACTACCGCCGATGACCGCCGCCGATCACATCATCGTCGGCAGTGGCATCAACGCCCTGGTCTGTGCGGCCATGCTTGGCGCCAAGAGCGCCAAGGTGCTCGTGCTCGAGCGCAACGACCGCATCGGCGGCTGCATGCGCACCGAGGAGATCACGGCGCCGGGCTTCGTCCATGATGTGATGGCGACGACCTTCGTGCTGTTCATCACCTCGCCGGCCTTTGCGGCACTTGGCAAGGACCTCGCGCGGCATGGGCTGGAGTTCTGCCACACCGCAACGCCCACCGGCGTGCTTCGGCCGGACGGCAGCCATGCCGTGCTCACCACCGATCGCGCCGCCAACATCGCGGCGCTGAACCGGATCGCTTCCGGCGACGGTGACCGTCACGGTGGCGATGTCGGCGGGATCGAGCGCAATGCCGGCCTGCTGTTCGGCCTGCTCGGCGGTGCGCTCTGGTCCTATCCGACGACGAAGCTCTTGGCCGGCGAGGCCTGGCGGCGCGGCCCGCGCGGCCTCGCCGCTTTCATGGGCGAGGCGCTGGTGCCGGCGCGTGGCTGGCTGGAGACCGCCTACATGTCGGACACCGTCCGCGCGCTCTGGGCGCCCTGGGTGCTGCATGCCGGGCTCGGGCCGGAAGACGCCTTCTCCGGCCAGATCGCCAAGGTCATCGCCTTCGCGCTGGAGGCTGCCGGCGCGCCGATCGTCAAAGGCGGCGCCAAGAACCTGCTTGCCGCCTTCGAGGCGCTGATCAAGGAGCGTGGCGGCGACATCCGCGTCAACGCCGATGTCGCCTCGATCGCTCGGAAGGATGGCCGCGCCATCGGCGTGCAGCTCGCCTCCGGCGAGACATTGACGGCATTGGAGAGCGTCATCTGTTCGGTCACGCCGACGCAGCTTTACGGCCGCCTGCTCGGCAAGGATGCGCCGGAGGCCGCCGCCAAGGCAGTGAACGACTATCGCTATGGCAAAGGCAACTTCCAGATCCACTATGCCCTGAACAAGCCGCCGGCCTGGCGGGGCGAGGGTCTCGACAAGGTGGCGCTGCTGCATCTGACGCCGGGGCTCGACGGTGTCTCGAAGGCCTGCAACGAGGCGGTGCGCGGCCTGCTGCCGGAGGTGCCGACCATCTGCGTCGGCCAGCCGCACGCGCTAGACGCATCGCGCTGTCCGGAGGGCAAGGCGATCCTGTGGCTGCAACTGCCCGAAGCGCCGCGCGTTATCAAAGGCGATGCGGCGGGCCAGTTGGAGACACCGGCTGACGGACAATGGAGCGACGCATTGCGCGAAGCCTTTGCCGATCGGGTCGAGGCGATCCTCGCCCACCACATCGACGATTTCAGGGAGACGGTCATTGCGCGCCGCGCCTATTCGCCGGCCGATCTCGAAGCGATGAACATCAACCTTGTCGGCGGCGACCCCTATGGCGGTTCGTCGACAATCGACCAGTCCTTCCTGTGGCGGCCGTTCAAGGCAAGTCGCAACCACGAGACCGGCATCAAGGGTCTCTACCATATCGGCGCCTCAACCCATCCGGGCGCGGGGCTTGGCGGCGGCTCCGGCTTCCTGCTGGCGGGGAGGCTGTGATGGACGGGAAGCTTCCCGAAACGCGCCAGCGCATCTCAACCCTCGGCCAGATCGGCCTGCAGCAGTTCGCGCCCTATCTGATGAACCGCATCATGGGCCGCTACAACGCCACGCTGCGCGAGGATTTCCGCAAGCAGGGCCTGACCATTCCGCAGGTGCGCACGCTGGCTGTGCTCTCAGTCACCGACGGCGTCACCGTCAACGATCTGTCTGTCTATACGGTGATCGAGCAATCGACCTTGAGCCGCACGCTCGACACGCTGGAAGGCCAGGGCCTCGTCCGGCGCGAGCAGGGCGTCACCGACAGCCGCTTCCGCCATGTGTTCCTGACCGATGATGGGCGCGCTTTGTTCACCCGCGCATGGCCGGCCATGCACGACGCTTTCGAGGCGATGTTCGACGGTGTCGACGATGCCGAATATGCCGCGCTGATCGCGATTCTCCAGAAGATGCTGAAGAATATCCGCAAGCACGACATTTGAGTTTGACGTACGCGCCGCCAGCTAACGGCGGCAACGGAAGGAGGCAGAGATGGCCGAACGGTCTTTTGCCAAGGAAGTCGAGAGGCTGAGGTTAGGGGCCGGCGAGGAATTCGCGGGCGAAGGCATCCTCGCCATCACCAAGGCGCTGCTGCAATGCGGTGTCGGCTATGTCGGCGGTTACCAGGGCGCGCCGATCAGCCATCTGATGGACGTGCTCGCCGACGCGCAGGACATTCTGGGCGAGCTCGGCGTGCATTTCGAGGCGAGCGCCTCGGAGGCGACCGCCACCGCCATGCTTGCCGCTTC
>NZ_RZSC01000082.1:0-14823 GCF_003998155.1 Mesorhizobium sp. M1E.F.Ca.ET.063.01.1.1 | reverse complement strand
GGACGCCAGCCGGGCCACGACACCAGCCTTTCGGGCGAGATCTCCGAAGTGCATTTCCTCGGCTCGGTCATCCGCGTGCGCGTCGGCATCGGCGGCAACACGGTGTCGCTCGACACCTTCAACAACTCCGCGACGCCGCCGCCCGTCGTCGGCGAGAAGGCGGATATCTCCTTCTCGTCGGGCGACATGCTGGTGCTGCACTAGGCTATACAGCCTGAGCCAACTGGACTGAAGCTCTTCAAGCCGGTGCGATGTCCATAGTGGCCAGGCGATATCGACGCGCTGGACAATCAACAGCATCTTGACTCGAGGGTACTGCCAACTTTCGCGCTTCGCCGTTACGATGAGCCATGGCGCTGTTCGAGCTCACCCTTATCCTGCTTCTCATCGCCGTCGCGCTGACGGCGGTTTCGCGGTGGATGGAGGTTCCCTATCCGTCCCTGCTGGCTTTGGCAGGGGCGGGGCTTGCCTTCCTGCCCGGCGCACCGACCATTGAGATCGATCCGGAACTTGCGCTGGCGCTGTTCATTGCGCCGGTGCTTCTCGATGCCGCCTACGACACCTCGCTGCGCGACCTGAAGCGCTACCGCCTGTCGCTGGCGCTCCTGGCGCTCGGCGCAGTCGTCTTCACCACCGTGGCGGTCGCCGTCGTCGGCTGGAAGATGGCCGGCCTGCCGATCGCGGCGGCAATCGCGCTCGGCGCCATCGTCGCCCCGCCGGACGCGGTGGCGGCGAGCGCCGTGCTCGGGCAGTTCAAGGTGCCGCACCGCATCACCGCCATCCTGCAAGGCGAGAGCCTGCTCAACGACGCCACCGCGCTGTTGATCTACCGGATATCGGTTTCGGCGACGATCGGCGCTGTCATGCTGAAAGACGCAGTCCCGGTCATCCTGCTGTCGACGGTCGGCAGTGTCGCCGCAGGCTATCTGTTCGGCCGCATCTCGCTCATCGCGCTCACGCGGATAGAGGATGCGGCGAGCAGCACGGTGGTGCAGTTCGCCGGCACCTTCGCCGTCTGGATCATCGCCGACAAGATCGGTCTTTCGGCCATCATCACCATCGTCGTCTACGCCATCACCATCGCGCGCACCGCACCGCGCCACATGTCGGCGAGGCGCCGCGTCAGCACCTATTCGGTCTGGGAGTCGGCGGTGTTCGTGCTCAACGTGCTGGCTTTCGTGCTGATGGGCCTGCAGGCACGGTCGATCGTCGGCCGGCTCTCCGGCGAAGGGCAAGGCGATGCATTTCTGTTCGCCGCAACGGTGCTGGCCGTCGTCGTCGCGGCACGCCTCGTCTGGGTGCTGGGTTACGTCGCGGTCATGCGATGGTTCGCCCGCTTCGACAGCGAAGACAAAAGGCGGGATGCGCCGACGTTCCGCGGCGCCGTGCTCGTCGGCTGGTGCGGCATGCGCGGGCTGGTGACGCTGGTGGCGGCCTTCGCCTTGCCGGCAGGCTTTCCTGGTCGCGACCCGATCGTGCTCGCCGCCTTTGCGGTCGTTCTCGGCACGCTGGTGCTGCAAGGGATGAGCTTGAAGCCTCTGCTGCGCCGGCTGAATTTCGAGCGGGATACGACGATAGACCGTGAAGTGGCGCAGGCGCGCGTCGCCATCATGCAGGCCGCGCTCGATGTGCTGAGCCGCAAGACATCCGCCGCGGCGGCCGTCGTGCGCGAGCAATACGAAGCCCAGCGCCTGGTCGCCGAGAATCCTGAGGATGCGCAGGCTGCGACCGAATACGACCGGCTGCGCCTTTATGCCATCAAACGGCAACGCGACACGCTGGAGGAACTGCGCCGCAACGGAACGATCGGCGACGAGGCCTATCACCGCCTCGAGGAAGAAATCGACTGGTCGGAACTGGCGGCGTCGCCGGCCGGCCGGTTTCAACCGCTTACGACCTAGGCTCGGCCCGGCGGTCACTAGCTGGACTATTCCGCGTGGCGCCGCGGTCCATTGCAACGCTGTGCCCAAGGCGCTACTGCCATCGCCATATAGTCAGCCGGTTAATCAATGAAGCTGATCAGCTACAACATCCAGTACGGGTTCGGCAGCGACGGCCGCTACGATCTGGCGCGCGCCGCGCGCATCGTCGACGGCGCCGGCATCATCGCCCTGCAAGAAGTCGAGCGGCACTGGCAGCGCAGCAATGGCGACGACCAGCCGGAAATCCTGTCCAGGCTGCTGCCGGACTATCACTGGGTTTACGGTCCGGCCTTCGACATGGATGCCAGCGAAAAACGCGACGGCCGTATCGTGAACCGCCGGCGGCAGTTCGGCACGATGGTGCTGTCGAAGCTGCCGATCGTCTGGTCGCGGCTGCACGCGCTGCCGCTGCGCCGCGCGCTCAGGCCGCTCAATACCCGCAACGCCGCGCTCGAATGCATGATCCGCACGCCGGCGGGACCGGTGCGGATATTCTCGCTGCATCTTGCCCATATCGCGGTTGAGGAGCGGCTGGAACAGATCGACTACCTGCTTGCCGAGCACTGTCGCGCGCCAGCCGACGGAGGCCCGTGGAGCGGCGCCGACGACGAGCCGCAGCGCAACTGGAGTGACGGCCAGCCGGAGCCGGAAAGCCCGCTGGCGGCGATCTGGCTCGGCGATTTCAATATGGAGCCGGGCAGCGCCGAATACCGGCGCATCGTCGGCAGCACGCCCTACCATCGCGGCGCCGCCTATATCGACGGTTTCGTCGATGCGGCCGCCGTCGCCAGCGAGCGCGTGCCGGACTTCCACACGCACGAAAAGATCATCGACGGCAGCCTGGCGAAGCGTCGCCTCGATCATTGCTTCGTCGGCGGTATGTTGGCTGGGCGCGTGCGTTCGGTCAGCGCCGACATCGGCGAGGTGGCTTCCGACCATTTTCCGCTCAGGGTCGATATCGATCTGGAAACGCCGGGCATCGCCTCGGGCTTTGCGGGCGGGTGAGACGGACGTGACGCTGTTCGTCTTCCTCGCGGTGCTCTCGGCGGCTGCCATGCATGCGATCTGGAACGCGCTGGTCAAGGTGCATCTCGACCGCTTCCTGTCGATCACGCTGATGACGCTCGGCATGGGTGCCGCCGCTCTCGTGGCACTGCCCTTCGTCGAGGTGCCGAAGGCCGAGGTCTGGCCTTTCATTCTCGCCTCGGTCTTCTTCCACATGGGCTACCGGACATTCCTGATCGGCGCCTACAAGGCCGGCGATTTCGCCCAGACCTATCCGCTGGCGCGCGGCACCGCGCCTCTGCTTGCCGCGCTTGGCGGCATCATCGTGGTAGGGGAGGTGCCTGCGCCACTCGCCATACTCGGCATTCTCCTGTTGTCGGCGGGCACGCTGGTGATGTCGTTTCGCGGCGGCGTACATCTGGAGCGGTTCAACCTTCGCGCGGTCAGCTTCGCGCTCGGCACCTCGATCTTCATCGCCAGCTATACGCTTTCCGACGGCAGCGGCGCGCGGTTGGCGGCGACCGCGACGAACTATGCCGCCTGGCTGTTCGTCTGCGATGCGGCGTGGGCGCTGGTGCTGTGCGTCGCCTTTCGCGGGCCGCAATCGCTTCCCGTGCTGGCGCGCGACTGGAAGGCCGGCCTCTTCACCGGCGTGCTCAGCGGCGCCGCTTACTGGATCGTCATGTGGGCGATGACCAAAGCGCCGATCGCCTCGGTCGCGTCATTGCGCGAGACATCGATCCTGTTTGCCATGCTGATCTCGGTCTTCGCACTGGGCGAGAAGATGACGCCTTGGCGCGGGGCCGCCGCGCTCGGCATCGTCGCGGGCGTCGTCGCGCTGCGGTTGGGATGAATCCGCAACGTGCCGTCCCCCTTCAGCCGGGAATTTCCAAATCGAACACCATCAGCCCGTCGGTGCCGCCCTCGAGCGCGGCAACCAGCCGGGCGCCGGCGCGCTGATGCGCTTCGTGCACCAGATAGGCGTCGCGGGCAGCGGCATCGCGGAAGTCGACGGTGAAGCCATGGGTGAAGCCGCGCGCAAAAGGCTCGGGGCTGACATTGGCGCTGAAATGGACCTTGCCCATGCCGTCGATCAATGAGCGCAGCGCCTCCAGATCGGCGTGGATCGCCGCGCGCTCGGAGGAGGAGACATCGTCGCGGAAGCGGACGAAGACGCAGTGCCGGATCATCGTTCTTCCCTCAAGCCGCCTTGTTGCCCTTGAACACGGCCGGCGGCAGCGGCTCGCGGCCGAGGATCAGATCGGCGCCCTTTTCGCCGACCATGATCGTCGGCGCGTTGGTGTTGGAGGAGGGGACGCGCGGCATCACGGAGGCATCGCAGACGCGCAGGCCTTCGATGCCGCGCAGCCTGAGGTCAGGCGTCACTACGCTCATCTCGTCATGGCCCATGCGGCAGGTGCCGACCGGATGGTGGTCGGTCTTGGAGGTGCGGCAGGCATAGTCGAAGAGGTCGGCGTCGCTTTGCAGGGCAGGGCCGGGCAGCACCTCGCGCAGCACATAGGGCTGGAGCGCCTTCTGCCGCATGATCTCTCGCGCCAGCCGCAGGCCCTTGATCGACATGTCGCGATCGTAGGGATCGGACCAATAGTTCGGATCGATCAGCGGATGGTCGGCAGGGTCGGCGCTTTTCAGCCGCACCGTGCCGCGCGAGCGCGGGCGCAGGAAGGCGGAGTTGAGCGTCACGCCCGGGTTGTTCAGCTTCTCGACACCGGCCTCGATGCCGGAGCCGAGGCCGAGATGGAACTGGATATCGGGCGAGGCGGACGTCGGGTCGGCGTACCAGAAGCCGCCGGTCTCGAACAGGCTGGAGGCGACAGGCCCCTTCTTGAGCAGGAGATATTGCAGGCCGGCCCATAGCGTGCGGTGCAGCTTGGCGTAATTGTCATAGGTGTGGTCGCCGGTGCATTCGGCGATCACGAACAGGTCGAGATGGTCCTGCATGTTGGAGCCGACGCCGGGAAGGTCGTGGACAGGTGTCACGCCGACCGATTTCAGATGGTCGGCCGGGCCGATGCCCGATTGCATCAGGAGCTTCGGCGAGCCGATGGATCCCGAGGAGATGATCACCTCGCGCGCGGCGCGCAGGATGGTCTTCTGCCCGCCCGGCTTGTCGACGATCTCGACGCCGACGGCGCGGCCCTTCTCGACGACGACGCGGGTGACGAGCACGTCGGTCCTGACCGTCAAATTTTTCCGCGTACGGATCGGCTTCAGGTAGGCGACGGATGCAGACGAGCGGCGCGCATCCTTCTGGGTGAGCTGGTAGTAGCCGATGCCTTCCTGGCTCGCGCCATTGAAATCCGGATTGAAGGGGATGCCCATCTCCTGCCCGGCGCGGAAATAGGCCTCGCAAATCGGGAGCGGCGAGATCGGGTTGGAGACGCCGAGCGGCCCTTGGTCGCCATGATAGTCGTTGGCGAAGCGCTGGTTGTTTTCGGCGCGCTTGAAATAGGGCAGCACGTCGCGATAGCCCCAGCCGGCGAGGCCTTCTTCCTTCTCCCAGGCGTCATAGTCGCGGGCATTGCCGCGCGTGTAGATCTGGGCGTTGATCGACGAGCCGCCGCCGACGACCTTGGCCTGCGTGTACCAGAAGACGCGGTCCTTCATGTTCTTCTGCGGCACGGTCGACCAGCCCCAGGAAGCGATGCCCTTGGTCATCTTGGCGAAGCCCGCCGGCATGTGGATCAGCGGATGCCAGTCCTTGCCGCCGGCTTCCAGCAAAAGGACGGAATTCCCTGGATCCTCGCTCAGCCGGTTGGCCAGGACGCAGCCGGCCGGACCGGCGCCAACGATGATGTAGTCAGCCATGGTTCCACTCATTCACAGACGAGGCACGGAAAGCGCGCCGTCGACATCGATTACCGATCCGGTCGAAAAGCCGAACTTGCCGGAGGCCAAAGCGGCCACCACCGCGCCGATATCGGCGGCCTCGCCCCAGCGCTTTGCCGGCACCAGACCGCCATCGATGAGCGCGTCGTATTTGGCGGATACGCCTGACGTCATGTCGGTGCGGATGATGCCGGGCCGCACCTCGAACACGCCGATGTTTTCCGCCGCGAGCCGCAGCGCCAGGTTCTTCACCCACATCGAAAGGCCGGCTTTGGAGATGCAGTAATCGGCGCGCTCCGGCGAGGCCATCGTGGCGCTGACCGAGGTGATGGTGATGATCGATCTCGCCGAGCTGGCTGGCGCCGCAAGCATCGCTTTGGCAACGGCCTGGCTGAGGAAAACCGTGCCGCGCAAGTTGATGGCAAGCGCACGGTCGAAGTTCTCCGGCTTCAGGTCCAGAAGGTCGCCGCGCACGACGGCGCCGACGCCGGCATTGTTGACCAGGCAATCGATGCGCCCGAAGGCGTCCATCGCGGCCCCGACGAGAGCGGCATGGCCGGCGAGGTCGGCGATGTCGCAACGGACGTAGGCGAACTTCGCGCCGCGTGCTGCAATGTTCTTGGCAAGTCCGTCAGCCGGCTTCTCGGCAAGGTCGGCGACGAGGATCTCGAAGCCGGCATCGGCCAGCGCCTCGGCGCAGGCAAGCCCGATGCCGCGCGCGCCGCCGGTGACGATAGCCGCCGGGCGGGTCATTTGAACATATCCTTTCCAATGTCGGCGCCGCCCCTCATCCGCCTGCTGGCACCTTCTCCCCGTATAGTGACGGGGAGAAGGGGAATGGCCGCAACGCCGGCGCCTCCCTCTCCCCGTTCTTCACGGGGAGAGGGTAAGGGTGAGGGGCGGCGCCGACGGATCAAAGCTCGCTCCTGCGGATGTGGTCGGCGACGCGCAGCGCCTGGGCGGCGATCGACAGCGCCGGGTTGACCGCGGCCGAAGTCGGCAGGAAGCCGGCGTCGACGACGAACAGATTGCGGTGGTCGTAGGCGCGACAGAACGGATCGAGCGGTGCTGCCGCCGGATCGTTGCCCATGCGCACGGTGCCGCACTGATGCGAGGGCGTGCGCTTGTCGAAGGGCCGCGACAGCACGATCGGATAGCCGCAGGCGCGGAAATTCTCGCGCATCACCTTGGTCAGGCCCTCGAGCGACTGCATGTTGGAACGCCGCCACTGCATGACGATCTCCTTGCCGTCGACCATGATGCGGCTTTCGGGATCGGGCAGGTCCTCGCACATCAGGTACCAGTCGACGGCATGGCCGGCCATGAAATCGAGCGCGAATTTCGGCGCCAGCTTCACATTGGCCTTCAGCATGTTGCCGTCGATCTTGCCGAGCAACTGGACATTGCCCAGCGGCTTGCCGCCCTTGCCGTCCGACAGATAATAGTCGTTGAGCATCAGCGTCTTCTGGTAGACGGCATCGTTGCGGCAGCGCGGATCGATCGCGAGCATCGCGCTCGAATTGTGGTTCATGAAATTGCGGCCGACCTGATCGGAGCTGTTGGCGAGGCCCTTGCCGCCTGCCTTACCGTTGCTGGCGGAAGGCGAGCGCAGCAGGATGACGGCGGAATTAACCGCCCCTGCCGAGAGGATGACGAGCTTCGGCGAGAGTTTCTTCTGCGCACCGCCCTGCGTGTACTGGATGGCGGCGATCGATTTGCCGTCCGGTGAGGCTTCGAGCCAGTCGACATGGGCGCCGGTTTCGAGCTTGATGTTCGCATCACTGAGCGCTGCTGCCAGCGGTCCGGTCTGGGCATCGATCTTGCCCTGGCCGGTGTTCGGGAAAGCATCCCAGCCCGTCTTGCCCTCCTTCAGCCAGGCTTCGATATCGACGCCGAGCGGCAGCGATGCCGGATGCAGGCCAAGGCTCTTCAGTTCGGCGCGGGCGCGCGCGATCGAAGGCTCGTCTGGCACCGGCTCGAAAGCGTAGGGGATCGAGTGGAACGGCTCGGTCGGGTCCTCGCCGAGCGAGCCGCGCACGCGAAAAAGCTGCTCGGCCTTCGAGTACCAGGGTTCGAACTCATCATAGGAAAACGGCCAGGCGGGAGAGACGCCGCCGAAATGCTCCATGGCGGAGAAATCCTCCTCGCGATAGCGGATCAGCACCGCGCCGAAGAATTTCGAATTCCCACCGACGTAATAATAGTTGCCGGGGTTGAAGGCCGGGCCGCCGGCCTCGCGCCACATCTCCTTCGGCCGGTAATGCTCCTCGACGAAGATGGATCGCGTCGAGCGCGCATGCGGCGTCGCAGGGAGATGGTCGCCTCGCTCCAAAATCAGGATCGAGGCGCCGCTGCCGGCCAAGCCGGAGGCGATCGTGGCGCCGCCGATGCCGGAGCCGATGATGACGATATCCGGATTTGCCATAGCCTAAGGGTCTTTGTTTCGATGCATGTCGTTGCCCCAAAACCGGAGCCACTTTTCGGCGACATGCATCAGAGGATGCGCTTCTCGGTCGCCGGATCGAAGAACACCGCCTTGCTGAGGTTGAAGGCCAGCGGCGTGCTGGTGCCGGGCTGGATCCTGGCATCGGCGCGCAGCCGCGCCACCACCCCCTTGCCGCCGAGATTGGTGACGGCGAACGTATCCGATCCCGCCGGCTCGACCACCTCGATGTGGCAGTCGGCGGTGGCGATCTCGGATCCGTTGCGCTCGGCGCCTTCGGGATCGGTCAGCGCTTCCGGGCGGACGCCGAAGATGACCGGCTTATCCTTGAACGCTGCAAGGCCGGCCGGCGCTCCGGGCAGCGACAGCGTGATCGGCTGGCGCGCCTCGCGGTCGAGCACAACGGCGAGCCCGCTGCCATTGGCGCCGATCTTGGCGGGGATCAGGTTCATCGCCGGCGAGCCCATGAAGTCGGCGACGAACACGTTGGTGGGGTTGTTGTAGACTTCGGCCGGCGTGCCGAACTGCTGCACCTCGCCGTCGCGCATCACGGCGATCTTGGTCGCCAGCGTCATCGCCTCGATCTGGTCGTGCGTGACATAGACGATCGTCGTGCCTGTGCTCTGATGCAGGCGTTTGATTTCGACGCGCATGTCGACGCGCAGTTTAGCGTCGAGGTTGGAGAGCGGCTCGTCGAACAGGAAGAGTTTCGGATCGCGCACCAGCGCGCGGCCCATGGCGACGCGCTGGCGCTGGCCACCGGAAAGCTGGCTGGGCTTGCGGTTGAGCAGGTGACCGATCTGCAGGATCTTCGCCACCTTGTCGATGGCAGCCTGCCGCTCCGCCGCCGGCACGCCGCGCATCTCCATGCCGAAGGCGATGTTTCCGGCGACCGTCATGTTCGGATAGAGCGCGTAGCTCTGGAAGACCATGGCGATGTCGCGCTTCGAGGGATGCAGATCGTTGATCGCCCGGCCTTCGACGCGGATCTCACCCTCGGTGATGTTCTCCAGCCCGGCGATGGTATTGAGCAGCGTGGACTTGCCGCAGCCGGACGGACCGACCAGCACGAGGAAGCCGCCCTTTTCGAGCTCGACATTGATGCCCTTCAGGATCTCGACATTCCCGAAGCGCTTCTTCAGCCCATCAATTTCCAGAAAAGCCATGGTCGTTCCTTCAGAAAATAGGGTCAGCCCTTGACCGCGCCAGCCATCAGCCCGCGCACGAAATAGCGGCCGGCGACGACGTAGACGAGAAGGGTGGGGAGCGCGGCGATCATCGCAGCCGCCATGTTGACGTTGTATTCAACGACGCCGGTCGAGGTGTTGACGACATTGTTCAGCGCCACCGTCATCGGCATCACGTCGCCGGTGCCGGCATAGGCAGAAGCGAACAGGAAGTCGTTCCAGATGTTGGTGAACTGGTAGATGACGGTGACGACGAAGATCGGCATCGAGTTCGGGAGCATGATGCGGCGGAAAATCTGGAAGAAGGACGCGCCGTCGACCTGCGCCGCCTTGATCAGTTCGGTCGGGAAGGCCTCGTAGTAGTTGCGGAAGAACAGCGTGGTGAAGCCCAGGCCGTAGACCACGTGGACGAAAACGAGGTTGACCGTCGAATTGCCGAGGCCGAAGTTGAAGCCGGTCGCGTTCCGCAGGCTGGCGCCGAAGCGGCCGATGCTGCCGAGGATTGTCGCCATCGGCAAGAGCACCGACTGGAACGGGATGAAGCAGGCGAACAGCATCATCGCGAAGACCAGCGTATGGCCGCGGAAACGCCATTTGGTCAGGACATAGCCGTTGAGCGCGCCGAGCAACGTCGAGATCAGCACCGCCGGCACCACCATCTTGATGGAGTTCCAGAAATAGCCCTTGATCCCCGCACAAGTCAGACCGACGCAGGCCTCGCCCCAGGCCTTGAACCATGGCTCGATGGTGGGCGATTGTGGCAGCGCCAGCATGTTGCCGTTCTGGATCTCGTCCATGGTCTTGAACGAGGTGACCAGCATGACGAAGAGCGGCATCAGATAGAACAGAGCAAACAGCGCCAGCAGTCCGTAAATGACGATGCGGTTGATCGTCCTGGCGCTGACGCCGCTCGAGGCCTGGCGGGCAGGTGAGGCAACAGTGCTCATCGCGGCTTCTCCCTGAGCTCGGAATAGAGGTAAGGCACGATGATCGCGGTCAGCGTCATCAGCATGATCACCGCGCTCGCCGAGCCGACCGCCATCTCGTTGCGCTTGAAGGTGAACTCATACATGAAGTTGGACGGCAGCCAGGCCGAGCCGCCGGGACCACCGCTGGTCAGCGCCACGACCAGGTCATACGACTTGATGGCGAGATGGGCGAGCACGATGAAGGCCGAGAGAAACACGGGCCTGAGCAGCGGAATGACGATGCGGCGGTAGAGCTGGAAGGTGGAGGCGCCGTCGATCTGCGCCGCCTTCATGATCTCGCCGTCGATGCCGCGCAGGCCGGCCAGGAACATCGCCATGATGAAGCCGGAAGCCTGCCAGACGCCGGCGATGACCACCGTGTAGATGACGAAATCCTTGTTCTTGATCCAGTCGAAATGGAAGCTCGTCCAGCCCCATTGATGCAGCGTCTGCTCGAGGCCGAGGCCGGGGTCGAGGAACCACTTCCAGGCAACGCCGGTGACGATGAACGAGAGCGCCATCGGGTAGAGGTAGATCGGCCTCAACATGCCTTCGCCACGGATCTTCTGGTCGAGCAGGATGGCCAGGAACAGGCCGAGCGCCAGGCAGATCAGGATGTAGAGGAAGCCGAAAATGCCCATGTTGGTGATCGAGGTGTACCAGCTCGACGGCGGGTCGCTCTCGAAGGTCCAGCGCCACAGCCGCTGATAGGCGCGGGCGCCTGTGATGTCATAGGACGGGAAGGTCTTGGAGTTGGTGAACGACAGATAGATCGTCCACAGGATGAAGCCATAGACGAAGACGATCGTCGCCGCGAAGCTCGGCGCCAGAACGATCTTCGGCAGCAGATCCTGCAACCGCGAGCGCACCGTGGTGCTCGGACGGCCGTTATGCTCCGGCGTCAGCGATATGGTGGTTTCGGCAACTGTGCTCATCGGCTCATCCAGTACCGGTTAGCGGGAATCGGCTTGGCGCGCGGGCACGCCAGGCAACAGTCCCGGATATCGTCTCGACAGGAGACCTCCCCCGCCAACGCGGGGGAGACTCGAGTTTACGGCAAAACGGCTTACTTGGCGTCGTCGATTGCCTTGACCAGCTCGGTCACGGCCTCGTCCGAGGTCTTGATCTGACCGTGGACGAACTTCGAGATGACGTCCTTGTAGGCGTTGGCAACCGCCGGAGGCGCGCCATAGCCCTGGGCCAGCGAGCCGAACAGCGTGCCGCCGTCGTTGGCTTTCTTCAGGTCGGCGATGCCCTTCTTGCCGCAAGCGTCGAAGTCGGTGTCAGGCACGTCGGTGCGGGCCGGGACCGAACCCTTCACGACGTTGAAGGCCGACTGGAAGCTCTTCGACAGAGTGGCGGTGGCCAAAGCCACCTGGGCGGCCTTACGGTCGTCCGGGACATTGAACATGCCAAACATATCGGAGTTGTAGATCACGGTGCCGTCAGTGCCCGGGAAGCGGTAGCACAGGAAATCGGTGCCCGGGGTCTTGTTGGCGGCATGGAACTCGCCCTTGGCCCAGTCGCCCATGACCTGAACCAGCGCATCACCCTTGATGACCATGGCGGTGGCAAGGTTCCAGTCGCGGCCCGAGAAGTTCGGGTCGACATATTTGATGAGCTTGGCGAGGTTGTCGAACGACTTCTTCATCGTGTCAGACTTGAGCGACTCGTCATCGAGGTCGTTCATCGCTTTCTTGTAGAACTCCGGTCCGCCGGTCGACATCACAACGGAGTCGAACATGGTGGCTTCCTGCCAGTTCTGGCCGCCGAGCGCGAGCGGGATGACGCCGGCCGCCTTCGCCTTGTCGAGCAGCGCGATGAAGTCGTCGAAGGTCTTCGGCTCGGTGCCGCCGATCTTGTCCATCACCGCCTTGTTGATCCACAGCCAGTTGACGGAGTGGACGTTGACCGGAGCCGCGACCCACTTGCCGTCATAGACGGAGAACTTCTGCAGGGCGGCCGGAACCGACTTGTCCCAGCCTTCCTTCTTGGCGGTCTCGGTCAAGTCGCCCATCACGCCGGCGGCGGCGTAGTCGAGCACGGTGTAACCCAGCATCTGCGAGGCGGTCGGATAGTTGCCTGCCGCAACCATCGCCTTCAACGCGGTCATGGCGGCGTCGCCGCCGCCGCCGGCTACCGGTACGTCCTTCCAGGCATAGCCTTCCTTGGCCAGATCCTGCTTCAGCACGTTCAGAGCGGCCGCTTCACCGCCCGACGTCCACCAATGCAGCATCTGCACTTCCTTGACGTCCGCGGCATGCGCCGAGAACGCAAAGCTCGTCGCGAGAGCCGTTCCGATAAGCAGTTTGCGCAACATTACACTTCCTCCCTTGTTGCATTCATATGACCGGCGGATGGCCGCCGGGGTCTCCCAACTCAGCCGACCCACCACCCGGTGCGCTGGCCGCGATGAAACTGAATGGTCTTTTCCTCGGTATAGTCCTCAACGGCGCGTTTGCCGAGTTCGCGTCCGAGACCGGACTGCTTGTAGCCGCCGAAGGGCAGTTCGGGATAACCTTCCATGAACGTGTTCACCCAAACCGTCCCCGAACGCACTCCGCGCGCCACCGACATGCATGTGTCGATGCTGGCGCTCCACACACCCGCAGACAAACCATAGGGCGTGTTGTTGGCGATGTGCAATGCCTTTTCAATCGTTTCAAAAGTGAGCACGGACAGCACCGGCCCGAACACTTCCTCGCGGGCGATGGCCATATCCTCGGTGACGTTGCGGACGATGGTCGGGTCGAGATACTGGCCGGCATTGGAGGCGAGCTGTCCGCCGCCGCTGTAGACGCTGCCGCCATCGGTTTTCGCCGCCGTCACATAGCCGGCTACTTTTGTCATGTGGTCGGCAGAGATCATGGCGCCGACCTTGGTGCGGTCGTCGAGCGGGTCGCCAACTCTGACCTTTTCCGCCAGCGCCTTCACCGCGCCGAGGAAGTCGTCGGCGATCGCTTCATGCACGATCAGCCGGCTGCCGGCATTGCAGCATTCGCCGGCGTTGAAGAAGCCGCCGAACACCGCCGCGTCCGCCGCCGCTTCGAGGTCGGCATCGGGGAAGACGATCTGGCCGTTCTTGCCGCCAAGCTCCATCGAAACCTTCTTCAAGGAATTCGAGGCGGCGGCCATGGTCATCTTGCCGACGCGAGTCGAGCCGGTGAAGGACACCATCTCGACCAGCGGATGGCCGACCATCGGCGCGCCGACATCGGCGCCGAAGCCGGCGAGGATGTTGACGACGCCGGCCGGCAGGCCGGCCTCGAGCAGGATGTCGCCGAGCACGAAGGTCGAGGCCGACGTCATTTCGCTCGGCTTCACCACTGCCGTGCAGCCGGCAGCGAGCGCGAAGGGCAGTTTCTGGCTGACGATCAGGAACGGGAAATTCCACGGCGTGATGATCGAAACGACGCCGATCGGCTCGCGCAGCACCACGCCCAGCATGGTGTCCCCGAGATTGGCGTAGCTCTCGCCGTGGAGCGTGCGGGCAAGCGAGGCGGCATAGCGCCAGATGTCGACGGCGCCGCCGATCTCGCCGCGCGCCTGGGCGATCGGCTTGCCGGATTCCAGCGCGTCGAGCCGGGCGATCTCTTCCAGCCGGGTCTCGATCAGGTCGGCCGCCTTGAGCAGCACGGCGGCGCGCTCGGAGGCCTTCATGCGCGGCCATGGGCCGTTCTCGAAGGCCCTGTGCGCTGCCTGCACTGCGGCTTCCACTTCCGCGGCGCCGGCCTGAGTGTAGCGCGACACGGCGAAGCCGTGGCCGGGGCTGTTGCGCTCGATGGCGCGGCCATCGCGGGCGTCGACGTGCTTGCCGTCGATCAAAAGCTTGTAGTTTTTCGGCGCTTGGGACGCTTCGGCCGGCATGGAAATCTTGAGCGGTGCGTTCATCGTATTTTCTCTAGGATCTCGAAAAGGCCGGCTTCTGCTTGGCCTTGAAGGCGCCGACGCCGGCCTTGAGGTCGCCGGTGAGCGCAATGAAGCCGCTGGCCAGCGCTTCGGCCGCCGCGGCATTCTCCTCGCCCTCGGCAATGCCGATCATCAGCTTGGCGGCTTCGGTCGCCAGCGGACCGCGTTCGGCGATCTTTTCAGCCCAGGCCCTGGCTTCCTCGAAGGCCTTGCCGGTTTCGACGACGCGGTCGACAACGCCGAGCGCGAGCGCCTCGCCCGCCAGCAGAACTTCGCCCCCTACAGCCATGCGCCGCACCGTCTGCGCGCCGAAGCGGCGCACGGCGCGCTGCGTGCCGGACCAGCCGGGCACGACGCCGATCGAGGTTTCGGGGAAGCCGAGCTTGATCTGGGTTTCGGCGACGCGGAAATCGCAGGCGGCGGCCAGTTCGAGCCCACCGCCGAGCGCATGGCCGGACAGTACGGCGACGGTCGGCTGGCGGAGACGCGCCAGCCGGTCGAAGACGCGATGGCCATAGCGGACCCATTGCACCTGGAAG
>NZ_RZSC01000829.1:0-2482 GCF_003998155.1 Mesorhizobium sp. M1E.F.Ca.ET.063.01.1.1 | reverse complement strand
GTGATTGATTGAGCATGCATTTGCGCGAACTGCCCAGATCATAAACAGACTCCAAGAGAAGCAGTCATGGAAAACAGCATCTATCTCGATGAGGCCCGCGATCCGCTGATCATAGCGGAAGGCTGGATGAAGGATGGCAAGGATGTCGCCATCGCAACCGTGGTCGAAACCTGGGGTTCGGCGCCGCGCCCGGTCGGCAGCCATCTGGTCATCGACGCCGAGGGAAATTTCCACGGTTCCGTCTCCGGCGGCTGTGTCGAGGGCGCCGTGGTGACCGAAGCGATCGATGTCATCGGCAGCGGCAAGGCGAAGATGCTCGAGTTCGGTGTCGCTGACGAAACCGCCTGGCAGGTGGGGCTGTCCTGCGGCGGCCGCATCAAGGTCTATGTCGAACGGTTGGGCTGACTGCGGATGGATCCGTACGTTCTCAAAACATTGAATGAGGAGCGCCGCGCCCGGCGCGCCGCGGTGCTGGTCACCGATCTCGGTGACGGCCGCGACCGCATCGTGCGCGAGGGCGATCACGTAGCGGGCGATCTCGGGGCGGCGATCGCCAGGGCGTTCCGGACCGGCAATTCGGGATCGGTGGAGGCGGAGGGCCGGACTTTCTTTCTCAACGCGCATCTGCCGCGCCCGCGCCTGGTGGTGATCGGCGCGGTCCATATCAGCCAGGCGCTGGCGCCGATGGCCAGGATCGCCGGCTATCCGGTCGAGATCGTCGATCCGCGCACCGCCTTCGCCACGCCCGAGCGCTTTCCAGATGTGGCGCTGCATGCCGAATGGCCGCAGGATGTGCTGAAGCGCAAACCGCTCGACAGCTACACCGCGCTGGCCGCCGTCACCCACGATCCGAAGATCGACGATTTCGCGCTGAAGGCGGCGCTCGATGCCAGGTGCTTCTATGTCGGCGCGCTTGGCAGCAGGAAGACCCACGCCAAGCGGGTCGAGCGGCTGCTGGCGCTGGGCGCCAGCGCCGACCAGATCGCCCGCATCCATGCGCCGATCGGTCTCGACATCGGCGCGGCGAGCCCGGCCGAGATCGCCGTTGCGGTGCTGGCGCAGACCATCCACGCGTTCCGCTCGCGCGGCCTCGAAGTGAAAGGTGCCGTGGCGTGAAGTTCGGCCCGGTTCCAATCGAGCAGGCTGAAGGCGCGGTGCTGGCGCATGCGACGGCAGCCGGCGAACGCCGGTTCCGCAAGGCGCATCGGCTGAGCAGCGACGATGTCATGGCGCTGAAAGCGGCCGGCGTCAGGGAAGTTGTCGCCGCCGTTTTGTCCTCCGATGATCTCGGTGAGGATACGGCGGCCGCGAAGATCGCCGCCGGCATGCGCCACCGCAACGTCGAGGTGAAACCCGCCGCGACCGGGCGGGTCAATCTCCATGCCGCGACCGCGGGCATCTTCACCGTCGAGGCAAAGATGATCGACGCCATCAACGCCGTCGATCCGGCCATCACCGTCGCCACGCTGGCGCAGCACGCGCCGGTCGAGAAGGGCCAGATGGTGGCGACGGTGAAGATCATTCCCTTTGCTGTCGCCGCGAGCCTGGTCGATGCGGTGGTCAAGATCTGCGCCGGCGGCGAGATCTTTGCCGTCAACGCCTATCGTCCGGTCAATGTCGGCGTCATCCAGACAACGCTCCCCGGCGTGAAGCCGAGCGTGCTCGACAAGACGCTGCGCGTCACCGAGGCGCGGCTGTCGCGTTCCGGCGGCCGCCTGACGGCGGAGCGGCGCACGCCGCATGAAGTGGCGCCCGTCGCGGAAGCCGCGACCGCGCTGGCGCGCGGCAACGACATGGTGGTGATCTTCGGGGCATCGGCGATGAGCGATTTCGCCGATGTCGTGCCGGCGGCGATCGAGCGCGCAGGGGGTACCGTCATCCGCGCGGGCATGCCGGTCGATCCCGGCAATCTGCTGGTGCTGGGCACGCTTGCCGGCAAACGCATCATTGGCGCGCCCGGCTGCGCCCGCAGCCCCAAGGAAAACGGTTTCGACTGGGTGTTGGATCGGCTGATTGCCGGGCTCGACGTGACGGCGCGCGATATTGCCGGCATGGGTGTTGGCGGGCTGCTCATGGAAATCCCGACCAGGCCGCAGCCGCGCGAGCCGCTGCCGGCCCCACAGTCGGCAAGATCGGAGCCCAGGGTCGATATCGTGCTTCTTGCCGCCGGCCGCTCCAGCCGCATGGGCGGGCCGAACAAGCTCCTGGCGCTGTTCGACGGCGAGCCGCTGGTGCGCCGCACAGCCGAGCGCGCACTGGGTTCGAAGGCGGCCAGCACCATCGTCGTCACCGGACATCAGCGCGAACGCGTGCGCTCCGTGCTTTCCGGCCTCGATGTGAGGCTCGCCGACAATCCGGACTTCGCTGACGGTCTCGCCTCGTCGTTGAAGGCAGGCATCGCGCAGGTCGCGCCAGACGCCGCCGGCGCCATGATCGTGCTCGGCGACATGCCGGGCGTGTCATCGAAGGACCTCGACAGCCT
>NZ_RZSC01000828.1:0-2486 GCF_003998155.1 Mesorhizobium sp. M1E.F.Ca.ET.063.01.1.1 | reverse complement strand
GCCGCAATGCGCGGTTCGATCAATGCCGTCGAGATCGGCGTGCAGCCGGGCACGCTGGATGACCAGAGCAAGGCTTTCGCCAAGATGCTCACTGACGCCAGCGATCGCGACGCGCCGGTGTTCCTGCCGCCCGGCACCTATCTGGTCTCCAACCTGAAGCTGCCGGCGCGCGTGCGGCTGTCGGGCGTGCCCGGCGCGACCCGCATCGTCTATGGCGGCAGCGGCCACCTGATGATGGCCGAACAGGCCGAACATATCGAGCTCAGCGGGCTGGTTTTCGACGGCAGCAACCGCTGGCTGGCCGACTATGCACAGGGGCTGCTGGATTTGCGCCGCGTCGCGCATCTCGCCGTCGACAATTGCCAGGTCACCGGCAGCGGCAAGAACGGGCTGGCGCTGGAACATGTCGCCGGCCGCATCGGCCGCTCCGACATTTCCGGCGCGGCGGACGCCGGTATCTATTCGGTCGAGGCCGGCGGCCTGGAGATTTCGGGCAATACGGTGTCCGACTGCGCCAATGGCGGCATACTGGTGCATCGCTGGCAACAGGCGGAGGACGGCACCATCGTCAGCGGCAACCGCGTGCAGCGCATCGGGGCGCGCAGCGGCGGCACCGGCCAGAACGGCAACGGCATCAATGCCTTCCGCGCCGGCAACGTCATCATCTCCGGCAACGTCGTCTCGGATTGCGCCTTCTCGGCGGTCCGCGCCAACAGCTCGAGCAATTTACAGATCACCGGCAACACCTGCTCGCGCTCGGGGGAGACGGGGATCTATTCCGAATTCTCCTTCGAGGGCGCGATCCTCAGCAACAATCTCGTCGATGGCGCCGCCAACGGCATCTCGATCGTCAACTTCAACGAGGGCGGCCGCATGGCCGTGTGCTCGAACAACATCGTGCGGAATCTCTCGACGGTCGGCCCCTACACCGCCGACCCGCCCGGCTTCGGCGTCGGCATCAGCGCCGAGGCCGACACCACGGTTTCGGGCAATGTGGTCGAGAACGCACCGCTCTACGGCATGCAGCTCGGCTGGGGACCGTATCTGCGCAATGTCGTGGCGACGGGAAACATCATCCGCAAAGCCGGGACAGGCATCGTCGTCAGCGTGGTCGAAGGTTCCGGCACCGCCGTCATCTCGGACAACGTCATCGACGGCGCACAGAACGGCGCCATCATCGGCCAGCGCTGGGCCGATCCGGTGACGGGCGACCTCGCCCGATCAGCCGAGACGGGCTACGCGCATCTGACCGTCGAGCGCAACAAGGTGAGCTAGGCTACAGCCACGATCTCAGATTTAGATACACATTGTGTATGCAAATATGCCATATTGATGACGGAAGGATTCATTGCCATGGCCGCGAAAAACCAGGACACCCACGCCAAGCCCGTCAATCTGCGCATCCGTGAGGATGTCCGCATCCTGATCGACCGCGCCGCGAAGATACGCGGGAAGACTCGCTCCGACTTCATGATCGACGCCGCTTACCGTGCGGCCGAAGACACGCTGCTCGACCAGACGCTCGTCAAGGTCGATGCCGAAAGCTATCAGCATTATCTCGATATCCTCGATCGGCCTCCGAGCGGCGAGGGATTTGCCCGCCTGATGAATGCGCCGAAGCCTTGGCGGGACTGATGCTATCGGCACCAGCCCTTCTTGCCGATAGTCACGAACTCGACCTTTTCCAAAGCAGGAACGACAGCCTGGATCAATGGCTTCGACGGCGGGCGCGCGCCAATCAAGTCATCGGGGCGTCCAGAACCTATGTGATTGCAGAAACCACACGTGTTGTCGGTTATTATTGCCTTTCATCAGGTGGACTTGACCTGGCGGGTACACCCGGTTCGATCCGGCGCAATATGCCCGATCCGGTGCCCGTGGCTGTACTTGGCCGTTTGGCTGTCGATGCAAGCTGGCAGGGAAAAGGTCTGGGCGGCGCCCTGTTGCAGGACGCGGTGCTGCGGACCGGTCAAGCGGCAGCCATCCTCGGCATTCGCGGTCTCTTGGTTCATGCCATATCGGATGGAGCCAAAGCGTTTTATGAGCACTATGGCTTCCAGGCTCCCCCGAAAAATCCGATGACTTTGGTGCTGTCGCTGAAGATGGCTCAGAAGAGGTAATTTCCTGGCTCACCCCGGGGAGCCACCACAGCATATTGCGGGTGGCATTGTCCGCGCTAGCTGAGCGCCGCCGTCGGCCGCAGCGAACCGACCTTGGCGCCGACGCGGCTTTCGATAGCCGGATGGGCGAGTTCGGTGAGCTTCGCCACCAGCGCCTCATCATCGCGCAGCAGCTTTGCCAGAACCGAGGCGATCATCACCTCGGCTCCCCGGCTGGCGCCGTCATCGCATTTCAAAGCGATGCCGAGGCCGAATTCGGGAAGTGCCGCGCAATAGACGCCTTCGGCGCCGGTCTTGACGAAGATGCGGCCTGGGGCGGCCCGCATCAGCGCAAGATCCGCCTTGCCGGTGCCGGCCACCAGGAAC
>NZ_RZSC01000827.1:0-2490 GCF_003998155.1 Mesorhizobium sp. M1E.F.Ca.ET.063.01.1.1 | reverse complement strand
CGGCCCGGACGCGACGCTCGCCGACGCGCTGGCGCTGATGCGCGCCAACGGCATTTCCGGCATTCCCGTGGTCGAGAACGGCGGCACCGGCGGTCACACGGTGGGCCGGCTGGTCGGCATCCTCACCAACCGAGACGTGCGCTTCGCCTCCGATCCGTCGCAGAAGGTCTACGAATTGATGACCCGTGAGAACCTGATCACGGTGAAGGAGAATGTCGACCAGGACGAGGCCAAGCGCCTCCTGCACAAGCACCGCATCGAGAAGCTGGTGGTGGTCGACCGGAAGGGCAATTGCGTCGGCCTGATCACCGTCAAGGACATCGAGAAGTCGCAGCTCAACCCACACGCCACCAAGGACGCGCAGGGAAGGCTGCGCGCCGCCGCCGCCACCAGCGTCGGCGACGACGGCTTCGAGCGCGCCGAGCGCCTGATCGACGCCGGCGTCGACCTTTTGGTCATCGACACCGCGCACGGCCATTCACAGCGCGTGCTGGATGCAGTGACGCGGGCGAAGAAGCTCTCCAATTCCCTGCGCATTCTGGCCGGCAACGTCGCCACCGCCGAAGGCACCAAGGCGCTGATCGATGCCGGCGCCGACGCCGTCAAGGTCGGTATCGGCCCCGGCTCGATCTGCACCACGCGCATCGTCGCCGGCGTCGGCGTGCCGCAGCTTTCGGCGATCATGTCGGCGGCGGAGACCGCCGAGAAGTCTGGTGTGACGGTGATTGCCGACGGCGGCATCAAATACTCAGGCGATCTCGCCAAGGCGCTCGCCGCCGGCGCAAGCGCCGCCATGATCGGCTCGCTGCTTGCCGGTACCGACGAGAGCCCGGGCGAGGTCTATCTGCATCAGGGTCGTTCCTTCAAGGCCTATCGCGGCATGGGCTCGGTCGGCGCGATGGCGCGCGGTTCGGCAGATCGCTACTTCCAGGCCGAGGTCCGCGACACCTTGAAACTCGTCCCGGAAGGCATTGAAGGCCAGGTTCCCTACAAAGGACCTGTGGCTGGCGTGCTGCACCAGCTTGCGGGCGGCCTAAAAGCCGCTATGGGTTATGTCGGTGGGCGCGATCTTGCCGAGTTCCGCGAACGCGCCACCTTTGTGCGCATATCAAACGCAGGACTTCGTGAAAGCCACGCCCATGACGTCACGATCACCCGCGAAAGCCCGAATTATCCGGGCGGACTTTGATCAGAGCGCCGAACGGCCGGATCGCCTGGGCCTGTGGCGCGGTCTGACGTTGGGAGTGTTGCGCCTGTCGCGTCACGCGGCGGCGCTCTCCGTCGCTTCCGCCGCGGTCTTCATCGCCATGACGGCGCTGGAGTTTTTCTATTTCCGCCGCCTGAGCGGCGGGCTCTCTTCGCTCGACATGCGCGTTGCGGGTTTCACGCCCGATGAAGGCATGGCATGGCTCACCGCGCTCGGCCGGCGCGGCGGCGAGATCATCATCGTCTGGCATTATCTGACCTTCGACCTTCTGTTTCCGGCGCTGCTGTCGCTCACCTTGGTCAGCCTGATCGTGGCCTTCGGCCGGCGGTTCGGCAATTTCCGAGCCATGCCGGCGCAGTTGCAGGCTCTGACCGCGCTGGTGTTGGTGCTGCCCTATACGATCGCCGACTACGCGCAGAATTTTGCCGTGGCGCGGCTTTTGTCGGATTTCCAGTCGGCCAATCCCGATTCGCTGGCCTTTGCCTCGTCGCTCATCGTCACCAAGTTCGCGCTTCTGGCGATCCCGGTTTTGATCGTTGCGGTTTTCGCGCTGGCCGCTCAACGGCGGCTTTGAGCGGGTCAGGAGGGGGGCGGGGAGATGAACCAGACCGCCATCTTCTGGCCGATGCTGGCGCATGTGCTCCTGGTCTACATCGTCTATCTGGTGATGCTGAAGCGGCGCTATCTTGCCGTGAAGTCCGGCGAGGCCAAGATCAGCCAGTATAAGGTCCGCTCGACCGAGCCGGCCTCAAGCGTCACCGTCGCCAACAATCTGATCAACCAATTCGAACTGCCGGTTCTGTTCCATGTGCTCTGCCTGGCGCTGTTCGTCACCAACGGCGTCAACTACCTGACGCTGGTGCTGATGTGGCTCTTCGTCGTGACGCGCTATGTCCACGCCTGGGTGCATCTCACCAGAAACTACGTGCTGCACCGCAGCCGCGCCTTCTTCCTCGGCGCGGGCATCCTTCTCGTCGCCTGGATCTGGTTCGCGCTGCACCTGGCTGGGGTGGTCTGACGGCGACTTTCCCTTCTCCCTTGTGGGAGAAGGTGGCCGAGCGAAGCTCGGTCGGATGAGGGGTGTTCCAGCTTGGCGGACCCTCCAAATCAGACGCGCGGAGCCAGACAACCTGACGTCGCGATCCTTCCAACACCCCTCATCCGTCTCGGCGCTGCGCGCCGATCCACCTTCTCCCACAGGGAGAGAAGGAGAGGCGCTAGAGATCGAAGACCGCGATCCTGCGCTTGTCGAACTTGATGCCGATCTCGCCGCGCACCAGCCG
>NZ_RZSC01000826.1:0-2494 GCF_003998155.1 Mesorhizobium sp. M1E.F.Ca.ET.063.01.1.1 | reverse complement strand
GTCCGTCGATCAGTGCCGCCGTCGCTTCCGCGACGCGGTCTGCCTCGGCTTTAGGCAGGATGCCGGTCAGCCCGCTCATCAGGTTGGAATGCAGGCGCCGCGCATAGATGCGGAGCAGCCGCCGCAAGGCGGAGGACTTCTGCGCCTCGACATAGAAGGCGAGCCAGGCCGCGATCGTCTCCGGCTGGAACTGCTCGTCGGAGAAGCTGACAGCGACGACGGCGGAGACGCGCTGGCGCGGCGTGGCGGCGGGGCGAAACGCGCGCTTCGTATCGGCATTCAGCTCGGCGAGGATGTGCCGCATCGTTGCGAACAGCAGCTCGTCCTTGGCGCCGAAATAGTGATGCGCGAGCGCAGACGACACGCCGGCGCGGCCGGCGATCTCCGACATGGTCACGTCCAGCGAGCCGCGCTCGCCGATCGCCGAGATCGTCGCGTCGATGAGCGCCTTGCGGCGCAGTGGCTCCATTCCGATTTTCGGCATTTGGGGGGTCCGTTTGGCATGAGATTATTTTTTATTGACGGATCAATCAACAAAAAATTCCGACCTGGGATCAACCGATCGTGTCGCTCTGGCCCATCCATGGGACTGGAAAAAAGTTCACTATTGAACAATATTGAGTAACCGGCCGCGACGGGACGTGCTAGGCTCGCGGCAAATGGAGGCTGCCATGACCGCATGCATCATCGGCTGGGCGCATTCGCGCTTCGGCAAGCTCGAAGGAGAGACGCTGGAGGGCCTGATAACCAAGGTCGCCGTGGACGCGCTCGACCATGCCGGCATCGGTCCCGACGACGTCGACGAGATCGTGCTTGGCCATTTCAACGCCGGCTTTTCCCCGCAGGATTTCACCGCGAGCCTGGTGCTGCAGGCTGATGCCCGACTGCGCTTCAAGCCGGCGACCCGCGTCGAGAATGCCTGCGCCACCGGCTCGGCCGCCGTCAGGCAGGGCATCCGCGCCATCGATGCCAACGCTGCCCGCATCGTGCTGGTGGTCGGCGCCGAGCAGATGACGACCACGCCCGGTCCGGAGATCGGCAGGAACCTCCTCAAGGCGTCCTATCTGCCGGAGGAGGGCGACACGCCGGCGGGTTTCGCCGGTGTCTTCGGCAAGATCGCGCAGGCCTATTTCCAGCGCTATGGCGACCAGTCGGACGCGCTTGCCATGATCGCCGCCAAGAACCACAAGAACGGCGTCGACAACCCCTATGCCCAGATGCGCAAGGATTTCGGCTACGAGTTCTGCCGCCAGGAAAGCGAGAAGAACCCGTTTGTCGCCGGTCCGCTGAAGCGCACCGATTGCTCGCTGGTCTCGGACGGCGCCGCGGCGCTGGTGCTCACCGACACCGCGACGGCGCTGAGAATGCGCCGCGCCGTCACCTTCCGCGCCAATGAGCACGTCCAGGATTTCCTGCCGATGTCGAAGCGCGACATCCTTGCCTTCGAAGGCTGCGAGCGTGCCTGGGAGCAGGCGCTGAAGAAGGCTGGCGTCACGCTCGACGACCTTTCCTTCGTCGAGACGCATGACTGCTTCACCATTGCCGAACTCATCGAATATGAGGCGATGGGGCTGGCCAAGCCCGGTGAGGGCGCCAAGCTCGCGCTCGACGGCACGACGGCAAAGGACGGCCGGCTGCCGGTCAACCCTTCCGGCGGATTGAAGGCCAAGGGCCATCCGATCGGCGCCACCGGCGTGTCGATGCATGTGCTCACCGCGATGCAATTGACCGGCGAGGCCGGCGGCATCCAGGTGCCGGGAGCCAAGCTGGGCGGCATCTTCAACATGGGTGGCGCTGCCGTCGCCAATTACGTTTCCATCCTCGATCGGATCAGGTAGAAGCGGCCCGCATTTCATTGCGGGGAAGCCATGAGTAATCCGGTTCTGGTCGAGGTTCTGCGCGGCGCGGTGGTCGAAAGCGCCCATCGCGGCGCTGTTTCTGTCTTCGATGCCGACGGCAAGGCGGTTCTGGAGATTGGCGACACGGCGCGCCCGGTGTTCCCGCGCTCGGCGGTGAAGGCGATCCAGGCTCTGCCGCTGGTCGAAAGCGGTGCGGCCGACGCCTATGGCTTCGGCGATCGCGAGCTCGCACTGGCCTGCGCCTCGCATTCAGGCGAGCCGGCCCATGTCGAACTGGCCGCGGCGATGCTGGCCAAGGCGGGTCTCGACAAGACCGCGCTCGAATGCGGCGCGCACTGGCCGTCGAACCACGATGCGACGATTGCGCTGGCGCGCATCGGCAACGTGCCCAACGCGCTGCACAACAACTGCTCCGGCAAGCATGCCGGTTTCCTCTGCACCTGTGTGCACTCGGGCATCGCCCATGGCGGTTACGTCAAGGCCGGCCATGCTTTGCAGGAGATGGTACGCGACGCCATGCAATCCGTGACCGGCGCCGCGCATGATGTCGGCCATAGCGCCACCGACGGCTGCTCGATCCCGACTTACGCCGTACCGCTGAAGAGTTTTGCGTTGGGCTTTGCGCGTATGGCGAC
>NZ_RZSC01000825.1:0-2499 GCF_003998155.1 Mesorhizobium sp. M1E.F.Ca.ET.063.01.1.1 | reverse complement strand
CCACGATGCTTGGGCCCTCGTCGCTATTGGCGTATCGCAGCCCGTCGAGCATGCCGAAGCCGATGTCGGAAGCGCTGAGGCTTTCGAGATTGATCGTGCCGGTCGCTGGAAAATCCTTGACCGAGAGCGGGCCGAGCAGGGCGGACAGGCGCTTTTCGAGATCGGCACGCGCCTTCTCGTTGGCGGCATCGAGCGCTTCCACGGCGGCATTCGAGCTTTCCTGCGCCGCGATGTCGGAAATCGCCTTGTCGCGTGCCGCGATATAGTCGTCCTCCGGCGAGGCGGCGAAAGTCACGCTGCCTGCAAGCGCAAAGAGAAGCGTCCAGATCAACCGCATGATGTAACCCTCGCGCCCGTTCTATCCCAATGACATACGCACATTTGAAGACAAGATTAGGCTAAAAAAAGACTGAGCGCGTGGCGCCGTAGATCTCCCCCCTCGAGGGGGAGATGGCCGCGAAGCGGCCAGAGGGGGGCGCCGCGCGTGGGGCGCCGACGCCTTTCGCGGCGCGAGACGACGCTGGCGATCTATGTGAGACGACCCCTCTGTCGCCTTCGGCGACATCTCCCCCTCGAGGGGGGAGATCGGCAACATCACCCCTTCCGCTTCTCCACCTCCGCCTTCCTGAGCAGAAACCGCTGGATCTTGCCGCTTGGCGTCTTCGGCAGCTCGCCGACGAACTCGACCTCGCGCGGATAGGAATGCGCCGAAAGCCGCTTCTTCACGTGCTGGGCGAGCTCCTCGCCAAGCGCTTCGCTGCCCTTGAAGGCCGGCGCCAGCACGACGAAGGCCTTGACGATCTCGGTACGCTGCGGATCGGGTACGCCGACGACCGCCGCCTCGTTGACGGCCGGATGCTCGATCAGCGCGCTTTCGACGTCGAACGGTCCGATGCGGTAGCCGGACGAGGTGATGACGTCGTCCGCCCTGCCGATGAAGGAGACCGAGCCGTCCGGCTCATACTCCACCGTGTCGCCGGTGCGGTAATAGCCGCCCGATATCGCCGGCGTCGCCGCCTGGTGGTAGCCGTCGAACCAGCGCAGCGGCGAGTTCGCGATATCGACGGCAAGCACGCCCGGCTGGTTGGGGCCGAGCTCGTTGCCCGCTTCGTCGAGCACCACCATGCGGTAGCCCGGCATGGCGAAGCCGGCCGAGCCCGCGCGGACGAGATGGGCCAGTCCGTGGTGGTTGTTGACCATCATGCCGTTCTCGGTCTGGCCGTAATGGTCGTGGATGGGGGCGGCGAGATGGGCGTCGAACCAGCGGATCACCTCCGGATTGAGCGGCTCGCCGGCGCTGCTCACCACGCGCAGCCTGCCCTTGACGCGGGCGGCTGCCTCAGGCCCCTCCGCCATCAGCAGGCGATAGGCGGTGGGCGAGCCGGCGAGGCTGGTGACGCCCAGACGCTCGATGATGTCGTAGGTGCTTTTGGCGTTGAAGGCGCCTTCGTAGAAGGTGGTGGCGATCCCGAGCTGCAAGGGCCCGGCGATGGCGTAGTAGAGCCCATAGGCCCAGCCCGGGTCGGCGATGTTCCAGAACACGTCGTCGGCGCGAAGCCCGATCGCGTCGCGCATATAGGCGCCGAAGGCGAGCAGGGCGTTGAGCGGCACCGGCACGCCTTTCGGGTGCCCCGTCGTGCCGGAAGTCGACATCATCATGAACAGGTCGGAGCCTTTGCGCATCACGGGCTCGCAATCGGGAGAGGCGGCGGCCAGGGCGGCGCGGAAATCGATGTCGCCCGCGGGGAGGGTATCGCCGGCGCCAAGGACGGTCGCGATGCGCGGATGGTTTTCCACCTCGTCGAGCTTGCCGTGGTTGGCGGGGTTGGTCACCACCAGCTTGGCGTGGCTATAGCCCAGCCGATGCTCGATCGCCTTCGGGCCGAACGCGGTGAACAGCGGCTGGTAGACGGCACCGACGCGCCATGCGCCGAGGATCAGCGCCACCAATTCCGGGATGCGCGGCAGCATGCCGGCAACGACATCGCCGGGGCGCACGCCAAGCTCTTTCAGAAGATTGCCGACGCGGCCCGACATGTCGGCGAGATCGTCGAAGGTGAATTCGCCGAGCTCGCCGGTCGCCGAGATCGCGCGCAGCGCCAGCCGGTTCTCTCCCGTGTAGCGGCCGCAGCATTCGACATAGGCGTTGATGCCGCTCGCCGGATCGCCGTGAAGTTTTGCGATCTCGTCCTCGATACGGAAGCGCTGGACGGCGTCCTCATAGCGCGGCGTCGCCGTACGCATTTCGGTCATGGAATCCTCCCTCGGCCGCACGCCGCCGCCCCATGGCGTGGACAGGAGGAGAGATTGCCCGAAAAGATGGCTCGGGTCGATTGCGGCGAAAGTCGAGGGGAGCGAGGTCGGCGTTCCGTCACACCCCCCTCTGTCCTGCCGGACATCTCCCCCGCAAGGGGGGAGATTGGCAGTTCGAATGGCGGCGCCTTCCTTGCAACGCTGGAGATTGGCGAAAACCGGCGCGACATCCGATCTCCCCCCTTG
>NZ_RZSC01000824.1:0-2501 GCF_003998155.1 Mesorhizobium sp. M1E.F.Ca.ET.063.01.1.1 | reverse complement strand
CGGGCAGACCACCGCCACAGAACCCGACTGCGAAAGCGCATCCGCCTCACGGTCGGAGAGGTGAATGCAGTGGCCGAACAGGCTCTTCCCGCCCAGCAGGCCGTAATGCTCATAGATATCGGTGTAGTCGCGCGACCAGGGATAGAGCTCCTGGGTGAAGGCGATCTCGGCGTGGTTTTCGGACAGATGCGTCTGCATGTGGAGATCGGGATGCTCGCGGCAGAGCGCGCCGGCCATCTCCATCTGCTCGGGCGAGGAGGTGATCGCAAAGCGCGGCGTGACGGCATAGAGCTGGCGGCCCTTGCCGTGCCATTCGGCAATCAGCGCCTTGGTGTCGTCATAGCCGGTCTGCGGCGTGTCGAGGACGCCGTCCGGCGCGTTGCGGTCCATCATCACCTTGCCGGCGATGTTGAGCATGTTGCGGTCATGGGATTCGGCGAAGAAGGCTTCGGCGGAAGATTTGTGCACCGAGCAGTAGGCGGCGACCGTCGTCGTGCCGTGGCGCAGCATTTCATCAAGGAACAGCCGCGCGATGCGGCGGCCATGCTGCGCGTTCCGGAATTTCGTCTCTTCGGGAAAAGTGTATTTGTTCAGCCAGTCGAGCAGTTCGGCGCCGTAGGACGCGATGACCTGCATCTGCGGAAAATGCACATGGGCGTCGAGGAACCCAGGCAAGATGAGATGCGGGCGATGGTCGATCGTCTCGACGCCGGTGCCTGCGCGCTTCTTGACCTCGGCATAGGGACCGGCGGCAACGATCTTGCCTTCGTCGAGCAGCAGCGCGCCATCCTCCTCGTAGCGCCAGGCGGCATGGTCGTCTATCGCTTCGGGCCAGCGCAGGAAAGAGAGCGTGCGGCCGCGCAGGAGTTTCGATGTCATGCTTACTTTCCGGCGCCTTCGAACCAGGCGACCAAAAGGGCCCGTTCCTGGTCGGTTGTCTGGGTGACGTTGGCGGGCGGCATGGCATGCGCCCGGCCGGCCTGCAGATAGATCTCGCGGGCATGCTCGGCGATGCGCGCGTCGGTGTCGAGCATCACGCCCTTCGGCGCATGGTAGATGCCTTCATAGACCGGCTCCTCGGTATGGCACATCGAGCAGCGGCCGAGCACGGTGTCGCGCACGGCGGCGAAGTGGGCCGAAGCCATGTAGACCTGGGCTGCAGCCGATGCGGCAGAGGTCTTCGGCTCGCCGGTCAGCACCTTCGGCACGGTCGAGAGCCAGACGATGATCATGAACAGCACGGCGGCGCCGAGCCAGGTCCAGGTCGGGTTGCCCTTCCTTGCATGCACCGTGTTGAAATAGTGCCGGATCAGCACGCCGATGATGAAGACCAGCGAGGCGATGACCCAGTTGAACTCGGTGCCGAAGGCCAGCGGGTAGTGGTTCGACAGCATCAGGAACAGGACCGGCAAGGTCAGGTAGTTGTTGTGCAGCGAGCGCTGCTTGGCGATCTTGCCGTATTTCGGGTCCGGCTTGCGGTCGGCGATCAGGTCGGCGACGACGATCTTCTGGTTGGGGATGATGACCATGAAGACGTTGGCCGACATGATCGTGGCGGTGATGGCGCCGAGATGCAGGAAGGCGGCGCGGCCGGTGAAGAGGTGGGTGAGGCCCCAGGCGATGAAAACCAGCACGCAGTAAAGCACCAGCATCAGCCCGGTGTCGCTTTTGCCGAGCGGCGAGCGGCACAGAAGATCGTAGACGATCCAGCCGACGCCGATTGTCGCCAACGACAGCAGGATGCCGACCGGCACCGAGACGTTGAGCACGTTGGGGTCGATCAGGAAGAGATCCGCCCCGGCATAATAGACCACGCAGAGCATGGCGAAGCCCGACAGCCAGGTGGCGTAGGATTCCCATTTGAACCAGGTCAGGTGCTCCGGCATCTCGGCCGGCGCCACCAGGTATTTCTGGATGTGGTAGAAGCCGCCGCCATGCACCTGCCATTCCTCGCCGAAGGCGCCGGCGGGCAGGCCGGGACGCTGGCGAAGCCCGAGATCGAGGGCGACGAAATAGAAGGAGGAGCCGATCCAGGCGATGCCGGTGATGACATGCAGCCAGCGGACCGCGAAGCTCAGCCAGTCCCAGAAAATCGCAAAATCCATCATCGAGTCGCCCCTGGGAAATCGTCCCTGCCGGTTGCACGACTTTACGGGCTGGCGCCGAAACGAAAAGAGGCGGGGCCCGCGATGACTTTCAAAAAAAAATGGAAAATACTACGCTCACCACACTGAGCCGTTTGAGAGCCACGACAGCCGCATGGCCTATCTCGACAACATCGCCGTCTTCGTCCGCGTCGTCGAGCTCGGCAATCTTTCGGCGGCCGGTCGCGACATGCGCATCTCGCCGGCGGTCGCCTCCAACCGCATCAAGGAACTGGAGAAGCATCTCGGGGTCAGGCTGTTCAATCGCACGACAAGGCAGTTGATGCCGACCGAGCATGGCACGGTGTTCTACACCGGCGCCAAGCAGGTCCTGGAGGCGATCACCGGGGCATAAGC
>NZ_RZSC01000823.1:0-2502 GCF_003998155.1 Mesorhizobium sp. M1E.F.Ca.ET.063.01.1.1 | reverse complement strand
GCGCGCCTACGCGCTGACCACCGGCAGCGTCGCGCTGAGCGGCAACTCCGCCGAATTGCTGAGCGACGACCGGGTCAAGCGTCTTTATCTCGGCGGCGAGATCTGAGGCTGATTTTAATGCGCATGCTCGTCATCAACCCCAACACGACCGCGTCGATGACCGCCAAGATCGGCAAGGCGGCGGAAAGCGTTGCGTCCTCGGGCACCGAGATCGTCGCCGTCAATCCGGCCGATGGCCCGCCGAGCATCGAGGGCTATTTCGACGAGGTCTTCGCCATTCCCGGCATCATCGCCGAGATGGGCAAGGCGCCGGCGGCGGACGCCTATGTGATCGCCTGCTTCGACGACACCGGGCTCGATGCCGCGCGTTGCGTGACGGAAGCTCCGGTCATCGGCATCGGCGAGGCGGCCTTCCACCTCGCCAGCCTCGTCGCCGGCAAGTTCAGCGTCGTCACCACGCTTGCCCGCTCGGTTCCCGCCATCGAGCACAATCTGGCGAAATACGGCCTCGCCTCGCGCTGCGCCAAGGTGCGCTCGTCGGAGGTCGCCGTGCTCGACCTCGAACAGCCCGGCTCGAATGCAAGGCACAAGATCTCGGACGAAATCGCGCGCGCCATCCGCGAGGATCACGCCGAGGCGATCGTCCTTGGCTGCGCCGGCATGGCCGACCTTGCGCACAGCCTGTCGGAGGAGCACGGCGTCCCCGTGCTCGACGGCGTGGTCTGCGCGGTCACGCTGGCCGAAAGCCTGTTCAAGGTCGGCTTGAGGACATCGAAGGTAGGCGGCTATGCCGCCCCGCGCGGCAAGCGGTTCGCTGGCATATTTGCGTCTGCATCGCCGATGGGCGCTGGTTCGCCGGGCTAGCGTTGGCCCTAGGAGATCGGATGCCTCGGGATTGACCGGGGCGCGAGCGCCATTAGATTGGACCGGCCGCTGGCGATTTGGGGGCAGATCAGGCCGGATAGGGCCTGCGCATTGAAAACATGTTGACGGTACTCAGGGAAGACGATCGCGACGACAGGCCGGCAGCGCGCTGGTCGCCGATCTATTATGGCCTCAGAGACGCCATCGTCAGCCATCGACTCGCCCCGGGCACCAAGCTGCCGGAGGACGAGCTGGCCTCGATCTATTCGGTGAGCCGCACTGTCGTCCGCGCTGCCCTGCAAGCGCTTGCCCATGACCGGCTGGCGCGGCTGGAGCCCAATCGCGGCGCCTTCGTCGCCCAGCCGTCGAAGGTCGAGGCGCGGGAAGTGTTCGAGGCCCGCGCCCTGATCGAGCCGAAGGTGGCGGCCCTTGCCGCCAAGGCGGCGGTGCCATCCGACATCGCACAATTGCGGGCCCACCTGGAGAAGGAACACGAGGCGCTGCATGACGGCCGCGACAGCGACGCCATCATGCTGTCGGCGCGCTTCCATGTCGGCATCGCCGAGATCGCCGCGCATTCGGTCTTCACCAACTTCGTGCGCGACCTCGTCTCGCATTCCTCGCTGATCATCGCGCTCTACTGGAAGCGCCGCGACGCGACCTGCGAGAAGCACGCCCATCACGCGCTGGTCGACGCGATCGAGGCCGGCGACAGCGCCAATGCAGCTGCCCTGATGAACAGCCATCTGGTCGATCTACTGTCCGGGCTCGACCTCACCGACAAGGTGGAGAAGTCGGACAGCCTGGCGGATCTGCTGCGCGCCTAGCGCACCATGGAACGAGAGGCGGTTCGGCTGGATTGCCGAACCGCCTCGGAAGCCGGTTAAAGCATGTCTCCCGAAAGTGGGAACCGGTTTCGGGACAAAGACATGCGTAAAATCAAAAACCTAAAGCGCATGGAGCGAATCTGAAAGATCGCGACGCGCTTTAGGCCGCTGCCGCTTGCGAATAATCCATCAGCTCCAGGTCGGCGATGAGACCAGGTCCGGTCGGCTGCCAGCCGAGATGCGCACGCGTCCATTCGCTCGAGGCCGGCAAGTCCATGGCCGCGAATATTGAAAGCCATCCGAAATGATCCGCGGCCTCTTCCTGTGGGAGCGATACCACCGGTACGTTGAGCCCGCCGCCGATCACTTCCGCGATCTCGCGCATGGAAATGCCTTCCTCGGCGACGGCGTTGTAGCGCACGCCGGCTTCCTGCTTGTCCAGCGCCAGACGGTAGAGCCTCGCGACATCGAGCACGTGTGCCGCGGACCACCGGTTGCGACCCTCGCCAAGATAGGCCGACGCGCCCTTGGCGCGCGTCTGCTCGATCAGCGGTGTGATCAGGCCCTGCTTCACCGTGTCATGCACCTGCGGCAGCCGAACCACCGAGACTTTCACGCCCTTCTCGGCCATCGCCGCGCCGGTAAGCTCCGACAGGATGCGCGGGTTGGCATGGTCGGTGTTGAACACGTCTTCCCTCGCCGGCTGTCCGTGCTCGGCGGAGCCCATGCCGACGCCCGACGTGATGATGAGCAGCCGGTCCGAGCCGGCGAGGGAAGACGTGTTCAACACCGACCATGCCAACCCGCGCAT
>NZ_RZSC01000822.1:0-2507 GCF_003998155.1 Mesorhizobium sp. M1E.F.Ca.ET.063.01.1.1 | reverse complement strand
ATCCTGGCCTCGCTCGAAACGGTGCTGGTAGGCCTGGAAATGGCCCGTCAGGGCGAGGGCGCCGCCCTGCGCTCGCTGCTTGCCGGCCACATCGACGCCATCGAGGCGCTGACGCTGAAGGCCGAGGCCGACCCGTCGCGCGAGCCGGCGGCGATCCGTGAACGCATGGCCGAGCAGGTCCGCCTGCTGATGGATGCGTCGGCCAATCTCGACGCGGTGCGGCTGCATCAGGAAGCAGCGTTCCTCGCCACCAAGGCCGACATCCTCGAGGAGATCGACCGGTTGAAGACGCATGTCGCATCGGGTCGTGCGTTGCTGGACAGCGGCGGCGCCGTCGGCCGCAAGCTCGATTTTCTGGCGCAGGAATTCAATCGCGAATCGAATACCTTGTGCTCCAAGTCGAACGCCGCCGCGGTGACCGCGATCGGGCTGGAGCTCAAGGCGGTGGTCGACCAGTTTCGCGAACAGGTCCAGAATCTGGAGTGACGGGAATGGTTGCCAAGGAGCCGACGGCTGCGAGGGATTTGGGATCCCGCATCCGCCGCCGCGGGCTGATGCTGGTGCTGTCGTCGCCGTCGGGCGCCGGCAAGTCGACGATCGCGCGCAATCTTCTGGAAAGCGATTCGAGCCTGGAGCTGTCGGTCTCCGTCACCACGAGGCCGCGCCGCGGCTCGGAGATCGAAGGCGTCCACTACCATTTCCGCACCATGCGCGAGTTCGAGCGGCTGCGCGATTCCGACGCGCTGCTGGAATGGGCGGAAGTGCATGGCAACTATTACGCGACGCCGCGCGAGCCGGCGGAAATAGCGCTGGCCGAAGGCCGCGACATGCTGTTCGACATCGACTGGCAGGGCGCCCAGCAGCTCAAGGAGAAGATGCGCGCCGACATCGTCTCGATCTTCATCCTGCCGCCCTCGATGAAGGAATTGAAAGCGCGCCTGAAGCGCCGCGCCGAGGACCAGGAGCAGGTCATCGAGACCCGGCTGAAGAATGCCCGCGTCGAGATCGAGCACTGGAAGGAATACGATTTCGTCATCGTCAACGATGACCTCGACCGCGCCTTCGCCGAGGTCCGCGCCATCGTCACCGCCGAGCGGCTTCGGCGCGACAGACGGCCTGGCCTGTTCGACTTCATCTCGGGATTGCTGGACGAGAAGACGGAATAGGCGTCGTCCCCTAACGATTGGCTATATCCAAGATGAGGCGCGCCAGCGGCGCCTCATCACCCGCAAAGCTCTCGATCATCGCGTGAAGGACACGCTCGCGCTCGAGCATATCGGCATTGAACGGGAATCCTGTGTTCTCCATCAACATCGCCAAGAAGGTGAGCTGTGTGCGGCCATTGCCTTCTCGGAAAGGATGAATGGCATTGATTTCGGCCAGGAAGTGCGCCGCCCGAACAGCGAAGCCTTTGATGCCGAGCCCACGAAGATGATCAGCATCTGCCAACTCTTCGAAGATTCTGCGCATCTCCCGGTCGATGTACTCGGGGTAGCAGAACCAATTGCCGCCTTTGCCGATGCGAATCGTGCGAACCTCGCCGGCCCATTCATAAACGTCCTGGAACAGGTGATGATGAACGGCTTTGTAGTGGCCGTAGTCCAGGTTGCCGACAGGAACCTGTTCATCGGCTCTGGTCAGGAAGAGCGCCAACTCGAATTCGTCGAGTTCGGCCTGGTCCTCAATATTCAGCTTATTGCGAAGAACTGTCGTGCCCGGGTAGCAAAGCGGATCTTCTTCAGCGGCGTAGACCACCTATGATCCTATTTCTTGCGGGATGCCTGTTCCTTGATCAGTGTTCTGCGTTCGTCGCCGCTCAGACCGCGCGCACGGCCTTCCCTCAGAATAGCGGCCATTCGGTGTGACAACCTGAGGCCCTCAACGGCGCTGATTTTTTCACCCCTGTCACTGGTCAGGATAAACTGACCACCTTGGGTCGAGCGAGCGGTGGCAGGTTTCTTTTTCATGCAATGACATTATCATGCCCGATGATTTCCGGGCAATCGCGTGGTGCGTCACGAGCCAATTCCCTCGACCAGAATGAGGTTGCGGCTGAGCGCGGCATCGCGGACCTCTAGTGCCGCCGCGTATTCTGGAGAGCGGTACCAGCGTCGTGCACTCTCCATGTCGGGGAATTCGACGACGATCAGCGGACCCGGCATCCAGTTGCCTTCCAGTTTCTCCACTTGCCCACCGCGTACCAGATAGCGCCCGCCATGCCGCGCAATGGAGGTCGCGGCACGGGTCCGGTAGGATTCGATTGCTTCCGTGTCACGGATTGTGACATCGGAAATGACATAGGCAGGCATCTTGTGCTCCAGGCTTGTTCGCCTGCCTATCTAAGTCGCCGCTTCCGACTTTCCAGCCAAATGCCCTGACTGTTGCAACGCATTCGTCAGCCGCACGAACTCCTCCACGCTGAGCGTCTCGGCGCGGCGGGTCGGGTCGATGCCGGCGCGGGTCAGCAGCGCCTCTCCACCGAGGCTTTTCACGCTTTGCCTGAGCAT
>NZ_RZSC01000821.1:0-2510 GCF_003998155.1 Mesorhizobium sp. M1E.F.Ca.ET.063.01.1.1 | reverse complement strand
GGACTTGACGTAGGCGCGGAAGATTTCCGTGACCATTTCCTCATTGGTCGGACCGTAGAGCATATCGCGGTCCTGGCGATCCTTGATGCGCAGCATCTCCTTGCCGTAGTCGTCATAGCGCCCGCTTTCGCGCCACAGATCCGCCGACTGGATGGTCGGCATCAGGATTTCCAGCGCGCCTGCCCGGTTCTGCTCTTCGCGGATGATCTGGCAGACCTTGTCCAGCACCCGTTTGCCGAGCGGCAGCCAGGAAAAGCTGCCCTGCCCCTGCTGGCGGATCATGCCGGCGCGCAGCATCAGCCGGTGCGAGACGATCTCGGCTTCGCGAGGATTTTCTTTGAGAATGGGCAGGAAGTAGCGCGACAAACGCATGGAGTGGTCCGTAAGTGAGGATAGCGGCGCCGGAATCGGCGCAACCGAGGCTGTTTGCTCGGGCTTCATAGCCATTTCATGACGGAATGGAAACCCGAGCGCTCCAAAGTGTCGGGGTGTTCTGAACCTGATCAAAAAACGGCTGTTTGGCCGCCAAAGTGGCGCTTATGGCTTTTTGATCGATTCACAAGCAAGCCCTGCCCCACTATTGTGCAGTGCAGCACGATATTGCCCGTTTGGAGGCAAAATTCTTCGTGACATTTTCACCTGCGTTGGTCTAGTGTGCGCCGATAACCGAGAGGGCGGAGAAAAATCTGCCCTCCTACGCGGTCAAAGTCTTGGGAGGATGCGATCTAGGCGCGGTAACTCGCTGCCGCCGGACACCGGAAACGGATCGGACGCGTTTAAATTGCAAGGCCTCGTGCCTTGCATTTTTTTTGTGCAATCATCTGCTTAGCACGACAAATTACTAAACAGCATTACGTCGCGTCAGCCCATTGAAATCGGAAGCCGGCTTCCGATTTCAACCAAAACGGGCGCCTTCTGCTCAATACTTGCGGAAACTGAGCAGGGACTTTAGCGGCCGTTACTTATGACTAAAGTCCGGTATGATATGCGGGATATCGTCCAAGCTTAGGCCGCCCCCCCTCGTCAGGCCGTAGAAGATGCCGATCACGATCGCGGTGACGATCGTCGTGCGAATCGCCGCACGCAGCATATGCGGTCCTTTCGGAGCGCTCGAAACCGTGCCGAGCGTCACATCCTGGTCCTCGTCCTGCGTGCGCACGCTGAACGGCAGCACGGCGAACAGCACCAGCCACCAGGTGACGAAGAACAGCGCTACGAAAGAAACCCAGTTCATGCCTGCTCCAGTTCGACGAGCGTGCCGAAGAAGTCCTTGGGATGCAGGAACAGCACCGGCTTGCCATGCGCGCCGGTCTTCGGGTTGCCGTCGCCGAGCACGCGCGCGCCGCTCGCCTTGAGATGATCGCGCGCGGCCAGGATGTCGTCCACCTCGTAACAGACGTGATGCATGCCGCCCGACGGATTCTTCTCGAGGAATGCGGCGATCGGCGAAGCCTCGCCCAGCGGTTCCAGCAATTCGATCTTGGTGTTGCCGACATCGACGAACACCACCGTCACGCCGTGTTCTGGCAGTGCCTGCGGTTCGCTGAGCCGCGCGCCCAGTGTATCGCGATAGGCCGCGATCGCCGCAGCCAGATCCGGCACGGCAAGTGCGACATGGTTCAGGCGTCCGAGCATAAAACGCTCCGGTTTTAGGGGAGTAAGGGAGTAGGGCAGTAAGGGAGTAGGGAAAACAGTAAGCCGAAGAAATGCAAACTATTCATTCTTCCCTACTCCCCTACTCCCCTACTGCCTTACTCCCCTATTCCCTTATTCGTCACCGCGTGACGAATACAGTCACCAGCGGCTTCTTGCCCCAGGCTTCGTTGGCGGCGCCGCGCACGGCACGGCGCACCGCCTCCTGCACAAGGTCGAGGTCTTTTCGGCGCTGGCGGGGGATCGAGTCCACCGCGCCGATTGCCGCATCGAGCATCAGGTCTTCCAGCGTTTCGCCGTTGGCGTCCGCCTCGGCGACGCCGATCGCCACCAGATCGGGATCGCCGGCGAGCTCGTATTTGTCGTCGAGCACGACATTGACCGCGACATGGCCGGCGAAGGACAGCTTGCGCCGGTCGCGTATGCCCATGGCCTGGTCGGTGCCGATCAGATAACCGTCCTTGTAGAGGCGGCCGAACGGCACCTGGTCGATGATCGTGGCGGGGCCGGGCCAGAGCCTCAGCATGTCGCCGTCGCGCACCTGCGCCACCTGGCCGATGCCCGACATCGACATCAGCGAACCCTGCGCCACCAGATGCGCCGCCTCGCCATGCACCGGCACCCCGATCTGCGGCCGCACCCATTCATACATCTTGCGCAGCTCGCTGCGGCGCGGATGGCCCGAGACATGCACCAGCGCGTCGCCGTCCTCGATGATCTTCATGCCGAGGTCGATCAGCCGGTTCTTGATCTCCAGGATCGCCTTCTCGTTGCCGGGAATGGTGCGGGAGGAAAACACCACCGTGTCGCCGGCGGTCAGCGCCACCGACTTCATCTCGTCGCGCGAGAGTTTCGCG
>NZ_RZSC01000820.1:0-2515 GCF_003998155.1 Mesorhizobium sp. M1E.F.Ca.ET.063.01.1.1 | reverse complement strand
TACGACAAGGAATGGCCGGAGCGGGCCAAAAAGACCATGTGGTGAGGAACGGGGCCGGTCAGGCTTCCTTGAGCACTTCGGCGATCTTGCGCATCTGCTCGCCGATCATGTCGCACTGTTCCGGCGTCGACTGGCTCATCGCCTTCTCGATCAGCGCCATGTGCACTTTCAGCGCCCGCATCAGCAAGGCTTCGCCGGCTTCCGTGAGGTTCAGCCGCAGCACGCGCTTGTCCTTTTCGTCGCCCTCGCGGCGCAGCAGGCCGCGCGCCTCGAGCTGCGGCAAGAGCATGGTGATGTTGGAGCGGCCGACCAGGAGCTTGCGGGCAAGGTCGTGCTGCGACATGCCGGGGTGGCGGTAAAGGTTCATCAGCACGTCGAGCTGCGCCGGCTTGAGGTCGAGCGGCGTGAGTTTCGTCGCCAGCGTGCGCTCCAGCACATGGCAGGCGCGCGCCACCGCAACCCAGTTGCGAAAGCGCGGATTGTCCCAGGGCAGGTCTTGCTTAATGTTCATGTTTGAACTATTATGTTCATGCTTGAACGAATGGATGGACTGCCAATATGGCATCATTTGGAATGAAGGTCATCCGAGGCGTATTCGGTGCCGCCGAGCATGTCGCGCCGGGTCTCAGCGGCCGCGCCGCGTTCGAGTTGTTCTGCCGCACGCCAAACGTCAAATCCCTGAGCGACGGCGAGCGCCGCGCCGTCGAGCGCGCTGCCGGTTTCATGGCTCAGGCGCGTCATCACCGGCTCAAGACGAAGACGAATTGCGTTGCGGTGCATGAGTTCCGGCCGGAGCCGGGCAGGGGCTCTCGCGGCACCGTGCTCGTCATCCATGGCTGGCGCTCGCGCACCGAATATATGCGCGCGCTGATCGAAGGATTTCGCGGGGCAGGCTACAAGGTCGTTTCGCTCGACCTGCCCGGGCACGGCCACTCGCTCGGCCGCCATCTCAACATGGTGAACGCGGTGGATGCGGCGCGGGTCGCCGGCGAATGGTTCGGTCCTTTTGCAGCCGTGGTCGGCCATTCCTTCGGCGGCGCGATCGCCGCCAACGCGGTTGCGGCGTCGGTGAAAGACATGCCGCCGCTGGCAGCTGAAAAGCTGGTGCTGATCGCTGCTCCGAGCTCGCTGCCGGCGATCTTCGACGACTTCAGTCGTATGATGAACGTCGGGCCACGTTCCCGGGTCGCCATGGCGGACAGGGTGCAACATCTGTCGGGACGGCCGCTCAGCGAATTCACCGGCGATCGCCAGCTCGCCGAGGCGCCGGTGCCGACACTGATCATCCACGCGCCGGACGACCGGGAAGTCCACGCCGACCACGCAAAGCGGTATGCGGGCGCCGGCGATCATGTCCGCCTGCATTGGGCCGAAGGACTCGGCCACCGCCGCATCCTTGCCGACAAGGATGTCGTCGCGCGCGCCGTCGGATTCGTGACGGAGCAGCACGAATCGACACTGCACTGAAAAGGGCAGCAGCTTTCCGCCCGCAACAGGGACTCGGTCAGTCGGCTTTCTTTTTCTGACCCGGCTCGACGGGCAGGCCGGCGGCCTTCCACGCGGTGTAACCGCCAAGGATGTGCTTGACCGGTGTGAGACCCATGTCCTGCGCGGTCTTGGTGGCGAGCGCCGAGCGCCAGCCGCCGGCGCAGAAGAAGACGAAGGTCTTTCCCGAAGCGAAGAACGGCTTGTGGTAAGGGCTTTCGGGATCGATCCAGAATTCGAGCATGCCGCGCGTCACATGCTTGGCGCCGGGAATCTTGCCGTCGCGCTCGACTTCGCGAGGGTCGCGCAGATCGATGAAGATGGTGTCGTCATCCTCCAACAGCCCGGCCGCTTCCTCGGGCGACACGACCTCGATCTCGGCATTCGCCTCGTCGAGAAGTTCGCGATATCCCTTCTTCACTGCACATCCTCCAGGCCGTGGCTCGAGGCCGCCGGAATTTCGATCACAAAGACCGCTGTTTGTCACGCCTTGGCCATTGCCGCACAGGCGGCCGTCGAATCCGCCGGTGATTCATGCTGACAGTCCACTCGAAACGCCACCCGCGTACCTATGTGACTTTTTCGCCTGTCGGCAACGCCACGCCTGATTGTCCCGGGTGTCGGAACACTTGGAACGGCCTGCTCGTTTTAAGTCTCACAAGGATGTGAAACTGTTCTGCAACAGGGTCGTGGAAATTTATGGAAGCTTAACGAAATCAGTATGAATCGGTATAGTCGCGCCTTACATCCGCCATGCGGAGGGCGGGACCGTCTAGCGGCGCGGAACGGGAACCCGGTTCAACCGGTGCGGGTGAAGCATGAAAATCCTCGGGAACAAAAAGGCTGTCATGCCGATCGCGATCGCGGCGGCGCTTGCCTTCGGTCAGCAGCCAGCAAGCGCGCAGGGCTTGTTCGACATGCTGTTCGGTGGCGGCATCCGGCACAACCCTCAGGGTGAATTTCCGCCACCGCCGAAGCCACGCAAGCTGCAGCCAGGCACCGGCGGTGGCGCCAGGATCAGCAGCCCGAC
>NZ_RZSC01000081.1:0-14995 GCF_003998155.1 Mesorhizobium sp. M1E.F.Ca.ET.063.01.1.1 | reverse complement strand
GCTTCCGCCGGCGGGATTTCGAGAGGTGTCGGCGTCTCGGCTGGAACCTCGCTCGGTGGCGTCGGCACTTCGACGGGCGCCGGTTCCGGCAGCCTTTCCGGTCGCGACGGCACGATGTCCGGCTCGGTCGGGGCGGGCGGCGGCACTTCCTGCGGTTTCGGCTCGGGCGCAGGGCCCGGTATGGGCTCGGCCGGCGGCACCGGCACTTCTTCCGGCGCCGGCGGCTCGGGTGTCTCCGGAGCCGGTTGCGGTTCTTCTTCCGGCTTGGGCTCGGGCAGCGGTTCCGGCTCGGACGGAATGACGGGCTCCGGCGCGGGCGGGATGGCCGGAGCAGGCTCGGGTTTCGGCTCCTCGGGCGCCGGTTGAGGCGTGGGTGCCGGTTCGAGCGCTGACCCTACCTCCCCCTCGATGGGGGAGGTCCCGAGCGCAGCTCGGGGGTGACTGGCGCCGGCGTCGGCGCTTTCACCCCGCCCCGCCACTTCGTGGCGACCCTCCCCATCGAGGGGAGGGTAGGGCGCAGGCTCCTGCTCCGGCGCAGCCTGCTCGGCTTCCGGTTTCAGCGCCTCCAGCGCGTCCCATTTGATCGGCGGCAGGGGCGCGGTCTCGTCGATACGCTCCTCGACGACCTCTTTCTTGCCGAACGAAAATATCTTCTTGAAGAAACCAGCCATGCTTCTCGCAGTCTCAGGCGGCTTGGGCGGCAAGCGGGGCCGCGATCAGGCGGGTGCCGTCATGGCCGGTGACAACAGCCTCGACGATCTCGCCCGGCTGGCCAGCGGCAATCGCGGCAAGCGTGAAGCCTTCGGTGCGACCGAGCCCGTCGCGCTCGACCAGGATTGACTGGCGGGTGCCGGCAAGGGACGCCAGATGACGGCGATAGGCGGCCTCGCCGGCGGCGCGCAGCCTTGCGGCGCGCTGCTTGACCACCTCGCGGCGGACCTGCGGCATGCGTGCGGCGGGCGTGCCCTCGCGCGGGCTGAACGGGAAGACGTGGAGGTGCGTGAGGCCGCACTCCTCGACAATCTTTTCCGAGTTCTCGAACATCGCCTCGGTCTCGGTCGGGAAGCCGGCGATGATGTCGGCGCCGAAGACGATGCCGGGGCGGAGCTTGCGCACGTCCTCGCAGAAGCGGATCGACTGGTCGCGCGAATGCCGGCGCTTCATGCGCTTCAGGATCATGTCGTCGCCCGACTGCAGCGACAGATGCAGATGCGGCATCAGCCTCGGCTCGGTGGCAATGGCGTCGAGCAGGTCGTCGTCGGCCTCGATGGAATCGATCGAGGAGAGCCTGAGCCGCTTCACCTGCGGCACCTGGCGCAGGATCGTCTTCACCAGCCTGCCGAGCTTCGGGCTGCTGGGCAGATCGGCGCCGAAACTGGTCATGTCGACGCCGGTGAGCACGATCTCGGCATAACCATTATCGGCCAGACGCTTCACCTGTTCGACCACGGCGCCCATCGGCACCGAGCGCGAATTGCCGCGGCCGTACGGGATGATGCAGAAGGTGCAGCGATGGTCGCAGCCGTTCTGCACCTGGACGAAAGCGCGCGCCCGGCCTTCGATAGCGTCGACCATGTGGCTCGCCGTCTCGCGCACCGAGAAGATGTCGTTGACGCGCGCCTTCTCGGTGTCGTTGACGCCGAAATCGGGCAGCGCGCGGTAGGAGTTCGCCTTGAGCTTCTCTTCATTGCCGAGCACGAGGTCGACCTCGTCCATGGCGGCGAAGTTCTGCGGCTCGGTCTGCGCCGCGCAGCCGGTGACGATGATGCGCGCCTCAGGGTTCTCGCGGCGGGCCTTGCGGATCGCCTGCTTGGCCTGGCGCACCGCTTCTGCGGTGACGGCGCAAGTGTTGAAGATGACGGCGCCGCCTGGGAGCGCTCCGAGGCCGGCGCTTTCGGCCTCGCGGCGCATCACTTCCGATTCATAGGTGTTGAGGCGGCAGCCGAACGTGACCACGTCAATGCCCGTGGCGATGGGCCCTTCGGCCGCCGGACCTTTGGCAAGAGCGGACATCACGCGGCGCTTTCGGTGTCGCGTGCCCAGGCGCCGGTCGAGGGGTCGAAGCTGCCGGAGAATTCCCATTCGGCGGCGCCCGTGAGGATGACGTGATCGTCGTCGCGCCACTCGACATTGAGCTCGCCGCCGCCGGGCGTCATCAGCGAGACGCTGCGGCCGGTGCGCTTGGTGCGGGCAGCCGCCACCACGGCGGCGCAGGCCGCCGAGCCGCAGGCCTTGGTGAGGCCGGCGCCGCGCTCCCAGGTGCGGATGATCATCGTCTCAGGCGAAGTCACCTGAGCGATGGTGATGTTGGCGCGCTCGGGAAAGATCGGATGGTTTTCGAGCAGCGGGCCGAAGCGGTCCAACTCGTAGGACCAGACGTCGCGGTCGACCCAGAAGATGGCGTGCGGGTTGCCCATCGACACGACCGAAGGCGAGTGCAGCACCGGCGCATCGATCGGGCCGATCTGCAATTCGATCATGCGCGTGTCGCGGAACTCTTCCGCCAGCGGGATCTCCTGCCAGCCGAAGCGCGGCTTGCCCATGTCGACCGAGATCGTCCCGTCTGCATGTTCCTTGGCGTTGAGGATGCCGGCGCGGGTCTCGAAGGTGAAGATCTTCTGTCCGGTCTCGGCGGCTAGAGCCTGCACCACGCAGCGCATGCCGTTGCCGCAGGCCTGCGCCCCGGTGCCGTCCGAATTCAAGATGTCGACATAGTAGGCGGTGCCAGCCGTCCGCGCATCGTGGATCGCCATGATCTGGTCGAACTTCGTCGCCGCATCGGCGTTGAGCGCGATGGCCGCGGCGGCCGTCACCCTGTCGGCACGGCCGCGCATGTCGGCAACGATGATCTCGTTGCCGATGCCGTTCATCTTGGCGAAGGGGGCAGTGCCTGCCATCTTTCCCGTCATTTCCGCGTCCGTTTGGCGCTATATGGCGGAAACGGGCGGGAATTACCAGTCCGGCGCGCCAGCGACGACCAAGAGGTCGCGCTGCGACGACCAAGAGGTCGCGCTTAGGTTACCGCGAAGACGCCGAGCACGATCAGCAGGAAGATGATCAGCACGATGCCGATCAGGATGCGCGCGCCCAAGGCGGCAGCGCCGGCCAGCGCCGGCATGCCGAGCAGGCTCGCGGCCGCGGCGACAATCAGAAGAATGATGATCCACTTGATCATGAGACGGGCTCCCTGCCGAATTGTGTCAAGGAAGCAACGCGGCTTTGCGCTTCAGGTTCCGCGACCTAGGCCGACGGCACGTCCCACACTTCGCCCGGACGCATGGCGCGGAAACGCTCGTGCGAAAAGCCTTCGGCCGCCAATGCCTCGGCCAGCCTTTGCGCCGGCTCGTCGATCGGCTCGTCGGTGAGCTGGAAGGTGCCCCAGTGGCAGCCGGCGGCGTGGGCGGCGTTGCACAGCTTCATGCCCTGCACGGCTTCCTCCGGGTTCTGATGCTGCGGCGCCATGAACCAGCGCGGCTCGTAGGCGCCGATCGGCAGGATGGCCAGCCGAAAGCCGCCGTGTTTTTCCGCCATCAGCCGGTAGTTGGTCCCGCCATGGAAGCCGGTGTCGCCGGCGAAATAGACCTTGCCGCCCGCCGTCTCGATCACGAAGCCCGCCCACAGCGCCATGCGGCGGTCGCGCGCCCCGCGCGCCGACCAGTGATGCGCCGGCTCGATATGGATGACGGCGCCGTTGCCGACCTCGATCCTGTCGCCCCAGTCATGCGCCGTGAGCCTGATGCCGGGCACGGCGCTGCCGATGATGGCGTCGTTGCCGAGCGGCGTGACCACCAATGGATCATGGCCGTGCTTCAACCGCCGCAGCGTGGCGAGGTCGAGATGGTCGTAGTGGTTGTGGCTGACCAATACGAGATCGAGCGGCGGCAGGTCGGAGAAGGCAATGCCTGGCGCATTGACCCGTTTCGGGCCGGCGAAGGCGAAGGGCGAGGCGCGCTCGGACCAGACCGGGTCGATCAGAATGTTCAATCCGGCGGTCTGGACGAGCAGCGAGGCGTGGCCGACCATGATGAGCCGCAGCATCTTGCCTTCGACGCGTCTGTCCGGCTTCGCTTGCGGATAAGGGCTTGGATGGGCCGCCGGCCATTTCGAGCGCCCGCCGTTCAATTGCCATTTGAGAAGATCGGCGAAGCGCCCGGGCGGCTTGCCGTCGGGATTGAAGAACAGGGCGCCGTCGAAATGGTCGCTGGGCGGGCCGCTGTAATAGCGGTTGGCTGCTCTCTTTCCGGCGGCCATCGTCTCTCCCGTCCGCTCTGTTCCACTTCCCAGAAATAAGGTCGCGGCCGACTGGCGCAAGCATTTCGCTGGCGAATGCCAAGGGCCGGGGGCCGGCCTCGTATAGGGTCGGTGGCGTGGAAGGGACAACGCCGTGGCAAAGAAACGAACCAAGACGCCGTGGATGAAGGCCGAGGATTTCGGCCGCTCGCTGCCGCGTGGGGTGGGCGTGAACCTCTTGGTCACCGACATGGCGGCGATGGAGGCCTTCTGCCGCGACGTGCTCGGCGCCGAAATCATCTATGCCGACGAGGATTTCGCGGCGATCGCGCTGCTGGGCTCGATCTTCATGCTGCATGCCGACCATAGCTTTCTCGACAATCCGATGACCGGCGTCATCGCCGGTGCCGAGACGCGCGGCGCCGGCATCGAATTGCGCCTTTATGGCGCCGATCCGGACGCGGTGGAGAAAAAGGCGGCGGCACTCGGCCACATCGTGCTTGCCGGCTCGATCGACAAGCCGCATGGCTTGCGCGAATGCCACATCGTCGGCCCGGACGGCTATGTCTTCGTGCCCTGCGCGCGCCTGCAAGCCTGAAATTTCAATATGTTACGACCCAGACTCCCGGCGTGACCCGGGCGCCCGACGCCTTGCGATAAATTTGCAACACCAGTTCCGAAAACCCTATTTTAACCATATCGGGTTGAAATTCTGCCACCTTCGCCATCTTGGTGAAGCAGGTGTTTTACGCGGACGGCGCCCCCCACCGGATCCGACGGAGGTTGGAATGACTTTTTCGATGACCCGCACTTTTTCGAAAACGGGCCTTTTGGCCGTATCGCTGGCCGCGCTCGTCGCGAGCGGCTGCTCGACCTCGCGGTTCTCGTCGATGGACGACCAGCAGCCGGCGCCGCTGACGCCGGCGCCCTCCGGCACGGTGACGCAGAACCAACTGCCACCACCGGCCGCCCCCGGCACCACCGATCCATCGCAGTTTCCGACGGCGCCGGCGAACAACCAGGTCGCCTCGCTGCCGCCGAATGGCGCGGCGCCCGCGGGCGCCGCGGACCTGACCGCGGCCAGCGTCGCCGGCGTCTGGAACGTCAACGTCTCCGGCCAGAGCTGCAAGGTGGCCACGCCGCAGACCAAGTTCGGCGCCGGCTATCGCGCCGGGCCGCTGCACTGCCCGGCTCCGGTCGACGGCATCAAGTCATGGAACGTCGCCGGCAAGCAGCTGACGCTCTATGACGAAAACGGCGGCGCGCTGGCCAGGCTCTATTCCTCCGGCGGCGAAAAGTTCGACGGCCAGACTTCCAATGGGCAGCCGATCTCGCTTACAAGGTAAGGGTGTGCTGATATTCAGGTGATGCCGGCCTGCGAACGGCGGCTTCCGGCCTTCGCCGGCCGAAGCACTTATGACTGGCGCGGAAGTCAAATTGAGGCTATGGCCGGCGTAGGCCGGTGCTCACGTACTTTAAGTACGCTCCGCTCCGGTTCTCGTAAGCCACCATTCTCGGCTCGGCCTGACCTGAATCTCAGCACACCTTGTCGCCCTCTTTAGAGCATTCTGCTCAATATAAATGACGTGACCTATGCATCTGCGTGACGGCCTCCAGACCCATGTGACCGTCAAGCAGCGCTACGACCATCTTGTCGAGACGGGCACGACCGAGCGCGACCCGGCGCAGGAGCGCATCGTCGCCGCGCTCGACCGCCTGACCGACGAGATTTCCGCGAAACGGCTGGCGCAGAAATCCAGCTCGCTGGGCTGGCTGTTCGCGCGCAAAAAGCAGCCGCGCGAGGTGGTGAAGGGCCTCTACATCTATGGCGGCGTCGGGCGTGGCAAGACCATGCTGATGGACATGTTCTTCGAGCTCTTGCCGGTCAGGCGCAAGCGCCGCGTCCATTTCAACGATTTCATGGCCGACGTGCAGGACCGCATCCAGAAGCACCGGGCGGCGCGCAAGAATGGCGACGTCAAGGAGGACGATCCGATCCCGCCGGTGGCGCGCGCGCTGGCCGACGAAGCCTGGGTGCTGTGCTTCGACGAGTTCTCCGTCACCGACATCGCCGACGCGATGATCCTGTCGCGGCTGTTCTCGGCGCTGTTTTCCAACGGCGTCGTGCTGGTCGCCACCTCCAACGTGGCGCCGGAGAACCTTTATCGCGACGGGCTGAACCGGCAGCTCTTCCTGCCTTTCATCGGCCTGCTCGAACGCAATACGCATGTGCTGACGCTCGATGCCGAGAAGGACTACCGGCAGGAAAAGCTCAGCCGCCTGCCGGTCTATGTCACGCCGGCCGATGAGGCGGCCGACCGCGCGCTCGACGAGGCCTGGGAGGCGATGACGCAAGGCATGCCGTCGGCAGAGGTGACGATCACGCTGAAAGGGCGGCACCTGGTCGTGCCGCGCGCCGCAGGCGATGCCGCCCGCTTTTCCTTTACCGACCTCTGCGAGAAGCCGCACGGCGCGCGCGACTATCTGGCGATCGCCGGCCGTTTCTCGACCGTCTTCATAGATCATGTGCCGGTGCTCGGCGAAGGCAAGCGCAACGAGGCCAAACGCTTCATCCTGCTCATCGACACGCTCTACGACCATCGCATGCGGCTGGTGATGAGCGCAGCCGCCCAGCCCTCCGAGCTCTACACCGCCAAGCGCGGCACGGAAGTGTTCGAATTCGAGCGCACCGCCTCGCGGCTGATCGAGATGCAGAGCCACGACTGGCTGGAAGGCTGGGCGGAGCGGCGGCAGGTCGAGGCGCCGGCAGAGGCTCGGCAGGCGTGAGGGTAGGGATATTGTTTCGCTACCCTCCTGCATCGCAGGAGATTGGCGAAACCCGGCGCGACGGCCGATCTCCCTCCTTGAGGGGGAGATGGCCGGCAGGCCAGAGGGGGTCGGTTCGACCGGGCTCGACGCAGACCGCGTCGGCGCTTCACGCGCGGTGACCCCCTCTGTCGCCTTTGGCGACATCTCCCCCTCGAGGGGGGAGATTTGGCGCCCGCATCACAAGGGCGTCATCGCCGGGATGAAGCCTTCTGATTTCGACGTCCATCGTGTAAGTTCTCCTCAGTCGGCTCAAAAACTTTGACGTTTACGTAATTCCCAAACCATCTAACCGATTGAAAACACTAGGGTCAAAATAATCGTTTGAATTTTTTGCACACCGGAGCTATTCGGTGCGGCGAAATCTCGCGGGTCCTCGCAGCATTCCAGCCTCCTCGACGCCGTCATCAAGTCTGCAAGGATTTGGGGCACGGTCACACACAAAGGGAAACCATCCTGACATGGCACGCAACAAGATAGCGCTCATCGGCTCGGGCATGATCGGCGGCACGCTCGCCCATATGATCGGCCTCAAGGATCTCGGCGACGTGGTGCTGTTCGATATCGCCGAGGGCATTCCGCAGGGCAAGGGCCTCGACATCGCCCAGTCCTCGCCGGTCGACGGGTTCGACGCCAGGCTGACCGGCGTCAACGACTATGCCGGCATCGAGGGCGCGGATGTGTGCATCGTCACCGCCGGCGTGCCGCGCAAGCCGGGCATGAGCCGCGACGACCTCTTGGGCATCAACCTCAAGGTCATGGAACAGGTCGGTGCGGGCCTGAAGAAATACGCGCCGAAGGCTTTCGTCATCTGCATAACCAATCCGCTCGACGCCATGGTCTGGGCGCTGCAGAAATTCTCCGGCCTGCCGACCAGCCATGTCGTCGGCATGGCCGGCGTGCTCGACAGCGCCCGCTTCCGCTATTTCCTGGCCGAAGAGTTCAAGGTCTCGGTCGAGGACGTCACCGCCTTCGTGCTCGGCGGCCACGGCGACAGCATGGTGCCTATGATCCGCTATTCGACGGTGGCGGGCATCCCGCTGCCTGACCTCGTCAAGATGGGCTGGACCTCGAAGGAGAAGCTCGACCAGATCGTGCAGCGCACCCGCGACGGCGGCGCCGAGATCGTCGGCCTCTTGAAGACCGGCTCGGCCTATTACGCGCCGGCGGCCTCGGCGATCGCCATGGCCGAATCCTATCTCAAGGACAAGAAGCGCGTGCTGCCCTGCGCGGCGCACCTTTCCGGCCAATATGGCGTCAAGAACACCTATGTCGGCGTTCCGGTGGTGATCGGCGCCGGCGGCGTCGAGCGCGTCATTGAGATCGACCTCGCCAAGGCCGAACAGAAGATGTTCGACAATTCGGTGGCGGCCGTGCAGGGCCTGACCGAGGCCTGCACCAAGATCGCCCCGCATCTCGCCGGCAAGTAATCGTCCTCCCCGGAGACCAAGCGCATGAACATTCATGAATATCAGGCCAAGGCGCTGCTGAAGTCGTTCGGCGCGCCGGTAGCGGACGGCGTTCCGGTGTTCAAGGCAAGCGAGGCGGAAGCCGCCGCCAAGGCGCTGCCCGGCCCGCTCTATGTGGTGAAGAGCCAGATCCATGCCGGCGGCCGCGGCAAGGGCAAGTTCAAGGAACTCGGCCCCGACGCCAAGGGCGGCGTGCGCCTGGCGAAGTCGGCGGCAGAGGTCGTCGCCAACGCCAACGAGATGCTCGGCCACACGCTGGTCACCAAGCAGACCGGACCGTCCGGCAAGCAGGTCAACCGCCTCTATATCGAAGACGGCGCCGACATCGAGCGCGAGCTCTATCTGTCGATCCTGGTCGACCGTTCGGTCGGCCGCATCGCCTTCGTCGTCTCGACCGAGGGCGGCATGGACATCGAGGCGGTCGCGCATGACACGCCGGAAAAGATCCTCACCGTCGCCATCGACCCGGAGAAGGGTGTCTCGGCGGATGACGTGAAGAAGCTCAACGCCGCGCTGAAGCTCGACGGCGATGCGGCACAAGACGGCGGCACGCTGTTCCCGATCCTCTACAAGGCCTTCGTCGAGAAGGACATGAGCCTGCTCGAGGTCAACCCGCTGATCGTCATGAAGAACGGCCATCTGCGCGTGCTCGACGCCAAAGTGTCGTTCGACAACAACGCGCTCTTCCGCCATCCGGACGTGATGGAGTTGCGCGACACCACCGAAGAGGACGAGAAGGAGATCGAGGCGTCGAAATACGACCTCGCCTATGTCGCGCTCGACGGCAATATCGGCTGCATGGTCAATGGCGCCGGCCTCGCCATGGCGACGATGGACATCATCAAGCTCTACGGCGCCGAGCCGGCCAACTTCCTTGATGTCGGCGGCGGCGCCTCCAAGGAGAAGGTCACGGCGGCGTTCAAGATCATCACCAAGGATCCGGCGGTCGAAGGCATCCTGATCAACATCTTCGGCGGCATCATGAAGTGCGACGTCATCGCTGAAGGCGTGATCGCCGCGGTCAAGGAAGTCGGGCTGAAGGTGCCGCTGGTCGTGCGGCTGGAAGGCACCAATGCCGAGCTCGGCAAGAAGATCATCAACGACAGCGGCCTCAACGTCGTGTCGGCCGACGACCTCGACGACGCGGCCAAGAAGATCGTCAAGGCGGTGAAGGGCTGAGCGGATGCCTCCGCGCAAGATAAACCTGGTCGAGGCGGCGGACGCGAAGATCGCCAAGGTCTTCGATCCGCACATTGCCGGCGATGTCAATGACAGCCAGGCCAAGGTCGCGAAGTTCGGCGAGGTGTTCGACTGGCACGCGCATGACAACGAGGACGAAGCCTTCCTCGTGCTGCGCGGCCGCATCGCCATCGACTTCCGCGACGGGCCGGTCGAGCTCGGCGAGGGCGATTTCATCGTCGTGCCGCGCGGCGTCGAGCACCGGCCGCGTTCACTCACTGCCGAGCCGGTGGTGCTGATGTTCGAGCCGGCGACGACGCTCAACACCGGCAACGCCAAGAGTGACCTCACCGTCACCGATCTGAAGCGGCTCTGACCATGAACGCGGCGCCTTTCTCCTCCCTCTCGGCCGATCACCAGCGCCTGCAGGCGCTGGTCGGCGCGTGGCGCGGCGAGGAAGAGGTGGCTGCCACGCAATGGACCGATGCCGGCGCGGCGACTTCGGAAGTGCTGGCGGAAGCGCAGTTCGGCGGCCTGTTCGTGGTGCAGCGCTATCGCCAGCGCCGCGACGGCACGGTTTCGTTCGGCGCGCACAATGTGTTCGGCTTCGACCAGCAGAACAGCCTCGTCACCATGCACCAGTTCGATTCCATGGGGTTTGTGCCGATGTTGCCGGCCACAGGCACGTGGAACGGGGGCGGGCTGGTTCTGGAACGGTCGTCGCCGCGCGGCGCCGCGCGCGTGACTTACAGTTTTGACGATACTGATACCTACCGCATGCGATTGCAGTTCAAGCCCGCCGGCAGCGATGCCTGGCAAGACATGGTGAGCGGGCTCTACCGGCGCGTTTCGCCTTCCTCGATCAACGGTTTTTAGAAAAGGGCCGCGATGTCCATTCTCGTCGACAAGAACACCAAGGTGCTGGTTCAAGGCCTGACCGGCAAGACCGGCACGTTCCACACCGAGCAGGCGCTGGCCTATCACGGCACCAAGATGGTTGGCGGCATCCATCCGAAGAAGGGCGGCGAGACCTGGACCGGCTCGAAGGGCGAGGGCCTGCCGATCTTCGCCACAGTCGCCGAGGGCAAGGAAAAGACCGGCGCCAACGCCTCCGTCGTCTATGTGCCGCCGGCGGGCGCGGCCGAAGCCATTCTCGAGGCGATCGAGGCCGAGATCCCGCTCATCGTCTGCATCACCGAGGGCATCCCGGTGATGGACATGGTCAAGGTCAAGGCGCGGCTCGACCGCTCGAAGTCGCGGCTGATCGGCCCGAACTGCCCGGGCGTGCTGACGCCCGACGAATGCAAGATCGGCATCATGCCCGGCAACATCTTCCGCAAGGGCTCGGTCGGCGTTGTTTCCCGCTCGGGAACGCTTACCTATGAGGCGGTCTTCCAGACCAGCAATGTCGGCCTCGGCCAGACCACCGCTGTCGGCATCGGCGGCGACCCGGTCAAGGGCACCGAGTTCATCGACGTGCTGGAGATGTTCCTCGCCGACGACGAGACCAAGTCGATCATCATGATCGGCGAGATCGGCGGCTCGGCCGAGGAAGACGCCGCGCAGTTCTTGAAGGACGAGGCCAAGCGCGGCCGCAAGAAACCGATGGCGGGCTTCATCGCCGGGCGCACGGCGCCGGCCGGCCGCACCATGGGCCATGCGGGTGCGGTGATCTCGGGCGGCAAGGGCGGCGCGGAAGACAAGATTGCGGCGATGGAATCGGCCGGCATCAAGGTCTCACCGTCGCCGGCTCGGCTGGGCACGACGCTGGTCGAGGCGATCAAGGGTTAAGGCAGTAGTGAGTAGGGCAGTAGTCAGTAGTGAAAAGGGACGAACGGGTGAGTAGCAGCTGAGCGGGGACTTCCACCTTCTACTCACTACTGACTACTCACTATTCCCCTCGAAAGGAGACGGAGCCAGGCTCCGCAGACGAAAATGGCAAGACAAGATCAGGCCAACGACCAATTCTCGCTCACCTCGTTCCTCTATGGCGGCAATGCCGATTACATCGACGCGCTCTATGCCGCCTATGAGGATAATCCGGCCTCCGTCGATCCGGAGTGGCAGGATTTCTTCGCGGCGCTGAAGGACGACGCCGGCGATGTGCGCAAGAACGCCAAGGGCGCTTCCTGGGCGAGGCCTTCCTGGCCGATGCAGGCCAATGGCGAGCTGGTCTCGGCGCTCGACGGCAATTGGGGCCTGATCGAGAAGCACATCGAAAAGAAGGTGAAGGACAAGGCGGTCGTCAACGGCGCGGTCCTTTCCGACGCCGACGTGCACCAGGCGACGCGCGATTCCGTGCGCGCCATCATGATGATCCGCGCCTTCCGCATGCGCGGCCATCTGCACGCCAATCTCGACCCGCTCGGCATCGCCAATCCGCTCGAGGATTATAACGAGCTGTCGCCGGAGAACTACGGCTTCACCGAAGCCGACTACGACCGGCCGATCTTCCTCGACAATGTGCTCGGGCTCGAGTTCGGCACCATCCGGCAGATGCTGGATATCCTCACCCGCACCTATTGCTCGACGCTCGGCGTCGAGTTCATGCACATCTCCGATCCGGAAGAGAAGGCCTGGATCCAGGCGCGCATCGAGGGCGCCGACAAGGAGATCACCTTCACCGCCACCGGCAAGAAGGCGATCCTGTCGAAGCTGGTCGAGGCGGAAGGCTTCGAACAGTATATCGACGTCAAGTACAAGGGCACCAAGCGCTTCGGCCTCGACGGCGGCGAGTCGCTGATCCCGGCGCTGGAGCAGATCATCAAGCGCGGCGGCCAGCTCGGCCTGAAGGAGGCCGTGCTCGGCATGGCGCATCGCGGGCGCCTCAACGTGCTTTCCCAGGTGATGGCCAAGCCGCACCGCGCCATCTTCCACGAGTTCAAGGGCGGCTCGGCCGCGCCCGACGACGTCGAGGGCTCGGGCGACGTGAAGTACCATCTCGGCGCCTCGTCGGACCGCGAGTTCGACGGCAACAAGGTGCACCTGTCGCTGACGGCCAACCCCTCGCATCTGGAAATCGTCGACCCTGTCGTGATGGGCAAGGCGCGCGCCAAGCAGGACCAGCTCGCCGGGCGCGAGCGCGGCGAGATCGTGCCGCTTTCCGAACGCGCCAAGGTGATGCCGCTGCTGCTCCACGGCGACGCTGCGTTTGCCGGCCAGGGCGTGATCGCGGAGATGTTCGGGCTGTCCGGCCTGCGCGGCCATCGCGTCGCCGGCACGCTGCATTTCATCATCAACAACCAGATCGGCTTCACCACCAATCCGCGCTTCTCGCGCTCGTCGCCCTATCCGTCGGATGTGGCCAAGATGATCGAGGCGCCGATCTTCCACGTCAACGGCGACGATCCGGAAGCGGTGGTGCATGCCGCGAAGGTCGCGACCGAGTTCCGCATGAAGTTCCACAAGCCGGTGGTGGTGGACATGTTCTGCTATCGCCGCTTCGGCCACAACGAGGGCGATGAACCGGCCTTCACGCAGCCGATCATGTACCGCAGCATCCGCACCCATAAGACGGTGGTGCAGGTCTACGCCGACAGGCTGATCGCCGAAGGCCACATCACCCAGGCCGAGGTCGACAAGATGCGGGCCGACTGGCGCGCGCATCTGGAGCAGGAATTTGAAGTCGGCCAGTCCTACAAGCCGAACAAGGCCGACTGGCTGGACGGTGCCTGGTCTGGCCTGCGCACCGCAGACAACCAGGACGAACAGCGGCGCGGCAAGACAGCCGTGCCGGTGCGCACGCTGAAGGAGATCGGCAAGAAGCTGACCGAGGTGCCGAAGGATTTCGAGGCGCACAAGACAATCCTGCGCTTCCTCGACAACCGCCGCCAGGCGATCGAATCCGGCGAAGGCATCGACTGGTCGACGGCCGAGGCGCTGGCCTTCGGCGCCATCCTGCTCGACGGCAATCCGATCCGGCTGTCCGGCCAGGATTCGGAGCGCGGCACCTTCTCGCAGCGCCATTCCGTGCTCTACGACCAGCGCGACGAAAACCGCTACATCCCGCTCAACAATCTGTCGGCGGCGCAAGCCGGCTACGAAGTCATCAACTCGATGCTGTCGGAAGAGGCGGTGCTCGGCTTCGAATATGGCTACAGCCTGGCCGAGCCGAAGGCGCTGACGCTCTGGGAAGCGCAGTTCGGCGATTTCGCCAACGGCGCCCAGGTGGTGTTCGACCAGTTCATCTCCTCTGGCGAGCGCAAGTGGCTGCGCATGTCGGGTCTGGTCTGCCTCTTGCCGCACGGCTATGAGGGCCAGGGGCCGGAACACTCATCGGCGCGCCTCGAGCGCTTCCTGCAGCTCTGCGCCGAGGACAACATGCAGGTGGCGAACGTCACCACGCCGGCCAACTATTTCCACATCCTGCGCCGGCAGTTGAAGCGCGACTTCCGCAAGCCGCTGATCCTGATGACGCCGAAGTCGCTGCTGCGCCACAAGCGGGCAGTGTCGACGCTTCCGGAAATGTCGGGCGAAAGCTCGTTCCACCGGCTTTTGTGGGACGATGCGCAGCTGTTGCCCAATCAGCCGATCAAGCTGGTGAAGGACTCAAAAATCCGCCGCGTCGTGCTCTGCTCGGGCAAGGTCTATTACGACCTCTACGAGGAGCGCGAGAAGCGCGGCATCAACGACATCTACCTGCTGCGCGTCGAACAGCTCTATCCGTTCCCGGCCAAGGCGCTGATCACGGAACTGTCGCGCTTCCGCAATGCCGAGATGGTGTGGTGCCAGGAGGAGCCCAAGAACATGGGCGCCTGGTCGTTCATCGACCCCTATCTCGAATGGGTGCTGGCGCATATCGACGCCAAGCATCAGCGGGTGCGCTACACCGGCCGGCCTGCCTCGGCCTCGCCGGCGACAGGGTTGATGTCGAAGCACCTCAGCCAACTCGCCGCCCTGCTCGACGACGCGCTGGGTGAATAGGCAGAGCGGACGAAACAGACCTCAAGAAGAGAAAAGAACGGACAGGCACAATGGCTACCGAAATCCGCGTCCCCGCACTCGGCGAATCCGTCACCGAGGCGACCGTCGGCAAGTGGTTCAAGAAGGTCGGCGACGCGATCGCCGCCGACGAGCCGCTGGTCGAGCTCGAAACCGACAAGGTGACGGTGGAGGTGCCTGCCGCGGGTGCCGGAACGCTTGCCGAGATTGCCGTCAAGGAAGGCGAGACGGTCAATGTCGGCGCGCTGCTCGGTTCGATTTCGGCTGGCGGCGGCGCCGCCGCGCCGGCAACCAAGCCGCAGGCGGTGGCGCAGGCCTCGAGCCCGGACGCCGCGTCCACGGTCAAGCAG
>NZ_RZSC01000819.1:0-2518 GCF_003998155.1 Mesorhizobium sp. M1E.F.Ca.ET.063.01.1.1 | reverse complement strand
GGGCCGGCCTGGCCGCAATTGATCCAGTTGCGCGGCTTATAGACATGCAGGAACTGCGCGCCGGCGATCTGCGAAAGGCCGATCGTGGTGACATAGGTGGTGTCGCGGGCAAAAGCCTTGTTCATCTCTTCATAGACGCGCTGCGGCTTCAGCGGCACCTGCTCGAAATGCGTCTTGCGCTTCATCGTCTTCTTGCGCTGCTGGCATTCCTTGGCCCAGCCCGACCAGTCGCGCAGCTTGCCGGCCATCCGCCATTCGGTGGCGACATCGAGCAGCATCTTCAGCGCCGCGCCCGCATCCGAGACGATGCCGAGGTCCGGCGCGAAGACGCGGCCTATTTGAGTGGGCTCGATGTCGACATGGACGAATTTCTTGCCCTTGGTGTAGACGTCGACCGAGCCGGTGTGGCGGTTGGCCCAGCGGTTGCCGATGCCGAAGACGAAATCGGCTTCAAGCATCGTCGCGTTGCCGTAGCGATGCGAGGTCTGCAGGCCGCACATGCCGGCCATCAGCCGGTGGTCGTCGGGGATCGAACCCCAACCCATCAGCGTCGGGATGACCGGCACGCCGGTGACTTCGGCGAACTCGATCAGCAAGTCGGAAGCATCGGCGTTGACGATGCCGCCGCCGGCGACGATCAGCGGCTTTTCCGCCTGGTTGAGCATCGCCAGCGCCTTCTCGGCCTGGGCGCGCGTCATCGCCGGCTTGAACGGAGCGAGCGGCTCGTAGGCGTCGATGTCGAATTCGATCTCTGCGAGCTGCACGTCGACCGGCAGGTCGATCAGCACCGGGCCCGGCCGCGAGGAGCGCATCAGGTGGAACGCCTTCTGCAGCGCCATCGGCACCAGATAGGGTTCCATGACCGTGACCGCCCATTTGGCGACGGGCGCTGCGATCGCCGCGATGTCGACGGCCTGGAAATCCTCCTTGTTGAGGCGCGCGCGGGGAGCTTGGCCAGTTATGCACAAGATTGGAATGGAATCCGCCGAGGCCGAATAGAGCCCGGTGATCATGTCGGTGCCGGCCGGCCCTGAGGTGCCGATGCAGAGCCCGATATTGCCGGCCTTGGCCCGCGTAAAACCTTCGGCCATGTGCGAGGCACCCTCGACATGGCGCGCGAGCACATGGCGGATGGTGCCGCGCGCCTTCAGCGCCGAATAAAGCGGGTTGATCGCCGCGCCCGGCACGCCGAAGGCATTGGTGATGCCTTCCTTTTCAAGAACGAGAACCGCGGCGTCGACAGCGCGCATCCTGGCCATTTCAAGCCTCCGAGAATTTGTTTACTGGCCTGAGAATGCCAGCGCGCTCTCTATTTTTCAATTTTTTCAGAATATTTTTTCATTTCTAGAAAACCTCTCTTACCATCTGATTTCGCTACCCTTTCTGTTTTCCAGAAAATCACTTTCGGAAATTCGTGAAATACTTTTTCATTGCGTTCGGTCGGAAATCGGCCAGAATAGGCGTATGGAAACAAGCGAAAAGCGCCAGCGCGGGCGGCCGCGCGCTTTCAATGGTCCGTCCGAGGCGACGTCCGTGCAGTCGCTCGACCGGGCGCTGCGCATCCTGGCGATCGTCGCCGACGCCAGCGGGCTGTCCTTGAGCGAGATCGCGGCGCGCAGCGGGATTGCCGCCTCCACCGCCTACCGCATGCTGACGACGCTGGAGAACCACGGCATGGTCGAATTCGACACGACCGACCAGCTTTGGTCGATCGGCGTCGAGACCTATCGCATGGGCGCTGCCTTCCTGCGCCGCAGGAAACTGGTCGACCGCGCCCGCGTCGTCATGCAGGAATTGATGGAGAAAACCGGCGAGACGGCCAATCTCGGCGTTGCCGAGGACGATTGCGTGGTCTTCGTCAGCCAGGTCGAGACGCATCAGGCGATCCGCGCCTTCTTCCGGCCGGGCACGCGCAGTTCCTTCCATGCTTCGGGCATCGGCAAGGCGGTGCTGGCGCATCTCGAGCCCGAGCGGGTCGCCGCCATCCTGCGCAAGGCAGGCCTGCAGCGCTACACCGACAAGACGCTCTCCGACATCTCGGCGCTGGCCCACGATCTGGCGACCATCAAGCATCGCGGCTGGTCGGTCGACGACGAGGAACGCCATCCCGGCATGCGCTGTGTGGCCGCCGCCATTTTCAATGAGTTCGGCGAGCCGATCGGCGGCGTTTCGGTGTCCGGCCCAACCGTTAGGGTGACGCCTGAGCGCCTTGCCGAGATCGGCCCGCTGGTGCGCGAGGCCGCGGCCGAGGTGACGAAGATGATCGGCGGCGCAAGAGCCGATTGATCAAGAGAAAATCGCTCCGCGATTTCTCGCGGTCATACGCCCGGCAGCGCGCTCTTGGCCGCTATGTCGAAGAAATCGAGCAGGATGGCCAGTCCGACGCCGCTGGCTGTGAAGATGAGGCCGGCGATGAATATCCGGCTGGCGCGGTCATGAATGATGCGCTGCAGGGATTTGATGTCGAGCAGGATGGCGAGCGCCCGCATCTGCAGGGCAATGCCGACCAGGATCGGCA
>NZ_RZSC01000818.1:0-2524 GCF_003998155.1 Mesorhizobium sp. M1E.F.Ca.ET.063.01.1.1 | reverse complement strand
GGCGTGACCACCATCGGAATGATGAGTACGGTCCTGAGCAGGCGGATGCCCTGAAACTCCCGCAGGCAAAACAGCGCGAGCGCAAAGCCGAGCACGGCCTCGAAGGATACCGACAGCGCGACGAACTTCACCGTGACCCAGAGCGAATTCAGGAATTGTCCGTCGCTCCACAGATGCACATAGTTCTGGAAGCCGACATCGGCGACCGGCGAGCCATAACGATAGGCTCTTGTGCTGGCGCGCAGCCCATCCCACAGCGGATAGACGAGCACGCCGAGCACGATCATCAGGCCGGGCGCCAGCATGAGATAGGGGAGGGCGAGGTCGAGCCCCGCCCCCTGCAGGCGATATTTGCGCGCCTGCGCTGCTGCGCGCATCAGTAGTAACCGGCCGTGGTCAGGTAGTCCTTGACCTGCTTGGCGGCTGTGTCGAGCGCGGCGCCGCCGCCGGAACCGGCCTGCAGCGCCTTGTTGAGCTCGATGCCGAGCAGTTCCTCCACCTTCGCCCAGTCCGGCGTGCGCGGCCTCGGCAGCGAGCCGGCGTCGAGCTGCTGCAGCGCGACCGGGATCAGCCGGTTGCCCGGCTTGGCGATGCCGAAGGCGCTGCGCTTGACCGGGATCGAGCCCGCTTCCGACAGCTTGGCCTGGGTTTCGGCGCTGACGTACCATTTCAGGAACTCAATCGAGTTCGCCTTGTTGGGCGCCGATTTCGGCACGCCTGCGATGAAGATGCCCATCTGGCCGATCGCCGACTGCTGCTTCGGCACGACGCCGAAATCGAGCTTGCCCGCCACCTTGGTCTGGGCGGGATCGTCGGCCTTCAGCGCATTGCCCGAATACTGGATGATGGCGCCGGCATCGCCGCCCAGGATCGCCGCACCTTCCTGGTCGGAATCGAACTCGACCACGCCGTTCGGCGCGTTCTGCTTCATCGTGCCGACGAAGAAATCGGCCGATGCCTTGCCTTCCGCTGAATTGAAGATCGGGTTCCACTTGTCGTCGAAGAAGGAGCCGCCGAACGACAGGAAGACCGGATACCAGCTGGTGACGATGGGGTTGCCGGAGACGCCGCGGAAGACGACCGGGTACTTGATCTTGCCGGCCGCCACTCCTTCCTTGCCCTTGGCGATGACATCGTCCCAGGTCTTGGGCGCGCCGTCGGTGAAGACGTCGTTGCGGTAGGTGAGCGTCTGCAGGTCGCCGACGAAGGGCACGCAGATCAGTGTCGGCTTGGCGCTTTCGAAGCCCTTGACGCGCGGCCCTTTCTGCGGCGGCCAGTAGCCCATGTCGATCATCGAGCCGATCCAGTCCTTGTCGGAACCGTCGATGCCGCCGGCGCCGAGATCCTCGAGCACGTTGGCGGCGCCGAACTGCGGCACCCATGGATCGTCGAGCAGATAGAGGTCGTACTGGCCGGCGCCGCTCTGGGCGTCGGCGAACCACTTCTCCAGCGTCACGCCATATTCATCCTCGAGGAACTCGATGTCGAAGCCCTGCTCCTTGGCGAGCGGGATGATCTTCTGCTTGAACGGCGTCAGTCCGCCATCGGCGAAGGCGCCGATGATGACCTTCTTGCCGGCTGCCCTGGCGGATATAGGCAAGCCGAGCGTGGTGAGGGCCGTGGTGGCTAAAGCCAGGCCGAGCCCGCCTTTGATGACGGAGCGGCGAGTAAGTCTGCTGGAATGCATCATTTCTCTCTCCCATTGCTGTTGACCCTGTGGACGGCGGTGAGGCCGGCCGCATTGAAGAAACAGGCGTTCGCCGGGTCGAAGGCGACGCCGATGCTTTCGCCGACCGCGCCCCTGAAATCGCGGCCGGCCCGTACCGAGACGTTGCCGCCTTCGAGGCGGACATTGACCAGCGTCTCGTTGCCCATCGGTTCGACGACATAGATTTCGCCGGGCAGCGCGCCCGGCTCGCCCGGCTGGGCGACGCTGCAGTCTTCCGGGCGCAGCCCGATCTCCACGATCTCGGCCAGGCGGCATTGGGTGAGCCGCGTTCGCTCCAACGGCACGATCCTGCCGCCGGCGATCACGCCTTGCTCGCCAAGCGCAGCCGGCAGGATGTTCATCGGCGGGTTGCCGACGAAGGTGGCGACGAAACGGTTTGCCGGGCGGTCGTAGATGTCGATGGGCGGCGCCATCTGCTGCAGCTCGCCGCCATGCATGACTGCGACGAGGTCGGCCATCGTCAGGGCCTCGACCTGGTCGTGGGTGACGTAGATGGTGGTGGCGCTGAGGCGCTGGCAGAGCCGCTTGATCTCGCCGCGCATGGTGAGCCGCAGCCGCGCGTCGAGATTGGACAGCGGCTCGTCCATCAGGAAGGCCGCCGGGTCGCGCACGATGGCGCGGGCCAGCGCCACGCGCTGGCGCTGCCCGCCGGAGAGCTGGCGCGGCCGTCGGTCGAGCAGATGGCCGATTTCGAGGATGGCGGCGACCTCGCCGATCTTGGCCTTTCGCCCGGCTTCGGGCGTGCCGCGGATCCACAGCGGATAGCCGATGTTCTCGGCGACCGTCATCTGCGGG
>NZ_RZSC01000817.1:0-2527 GCF_003998155.1 Mesorhizobium sp. M1E.F.Ca.ET.063.01.1.1 | reverse complement strand
TACATGGTGTCGGCTGAAACCAGGAACTGCTCGGAGCCGGCATCGACATGGTAGACGGAATGGCCGGGCGTGTGGCCGGGCGCCGCCATGATGCGGATGCCGGGCACGACTTCCGTGCCGTCCTCGACCAGCTTCCAGTTCTTCCATTTCGGGAAATTCTCGGCGATGCGCTTGCCTGCCGGCTTGCGGCCTTCCGGCAGCTTGACGAGCCGGCTGGGGTCGGTCCACCAATTGTATTCGGTGGCGTTGACGATCAGCTCGGCATTCGGGAACACCGGCGCGTTGGTGCCCTTCTCCATCAGGCCCCAGACATGGTCGGGGTGGAAATGCGAGATCATGATGGTGTCGATCGCCTTGTAGTCGATGCCGGCGGCCTTCATGTTGGCCGGCAGGTGCGTGGCGTTGGCCTGCCACTGGCCGACGCCGGAGCCGGCATCCATCATGATGGTGCGGCCGTTCATCCGCAGAACGACGACGGTGAGCGGGATCGGCATGAAGTCGGTTATCAGCCCGGCCTTGGCGAGCGCCGCCTTGGTGTCGTCGACCGAAACATCCTTGATGAAGGCCGGGTCGTGGGGCTTGCGCCAGATGCCGTCATAGACGGCGGTGACCTCGAGCGAGCCCACCTTGTATTTGTAGAAGCCGACCAGCGGCTCGACCGGGCTTTCGGCGTGAGCGGCAGGCGCGAATTCCAGCCTGCCGGCAATGCCGAAGGCGGCCGCAGCGGCGGCGGATCCGAGCAGCATGCGGCGTGTCATGTTGAACATCAGAAGTCTCCTCTAGTGACTGCGGTTGGCGGTGGTTCCCTGGAAGTGAGCATTCCTCCGGGGCTGACGACGTCCGGCCCGAAGGTTCGCCCCGCTACACAGCAAGACCCGGAAGGCTCGGGCTTTATTCCCGGATGGACGAAGAATTTTTGAGAAGCGCGCAATCCCGCCGCAGAAGGACTGTCGAGGGCTGGGGCGCGTCCGCAGTCACCGAACTGTCACACGAATGCAGGGTCGCGCATGCTAGAAACGCAGCTCGGCCGCCCCGCGGCCTGACCGCATCAAAGCCGGCGAAGCCGCCATGAACATCGCTGTCCCCAACGAAGGCACCGACCTTTCGCCCTATTTGCCCGACGAGCACGGCCTGTTCTTCGTCTATCATTTCACCGCCGAGGGCCTGCGCACAAAGGACCCGGCCGAGGCGCACTGGACGTGGCGCAGCTACCAGATCACCGACATGCGCGCGCGCCACGAGATCGCCGCCGAGCAGGCCTTGCCGGCGTCGGTGCGCGAGGCCTTCCTGTCGCCCAGCCATGGCTGCCACATCGACTTCGAGGACGACTTCCTCTACGGCGATCTGCCGGACCTCAGGCATGATTTTGCGGAGGCGCGCGGGCTCACCCATTTCCGCTTCGCGTTCAACGACACGATGCTGGTCGGCGCGCGGAAGCAACCGCTGGAATCGGTCGACAGGATCCGCAAGATGGTCGAGAGCGGAGCGCGCAAATTCCGCTCGCCGGCCGAGCTGATCGAGGCGGTGATGGGCCAATCCCTCGACGGCATGGCGGGCGAGCTCGACAAGATGGGCGACACGCTGGACGGCATCGAGGACCGCATCGTCGTCGACGCCTGGCACAGCGAGCGACAGGCGCTGGTCGACGCGCGCCGGCAGCTGGTGATCATCCACCGGCAGATGGCGACGCTCACCAACCTCTTTCGCCATCTCGACCATTCGCATCGCAACGAGCTGCCGGATGCGATCAACGACATGGCGGCCAGGCTCTCGCACCGGGCGCATACGCTGCATCACGACGGCGAGCAATTGCAGGCACGCACGCGGCTCCTACAGGACGAGCTGATGGCAAAGCTCACCGAGCGGTCGAACCAGTTGCTCTACATCCTCTCCGTCATGACGGCGGTGCTGTTGCCGATGACCATCATCTCCGGCCTGTTCGGCATGAATGTCGGCGGGTTGCCGCTGGTCGACACGCCGATGGGTTTCTGGGTGGTGACGGCGATATCCATCGTCATCGCCGGCATCGTCTACATGATCGTGCGACGGCTGGGACGGGTTTGAGGGTGATCTCTACCGTGTCGCCGGAGCTGTCGCCCGGACCTCGCGGCCCTTGAACATCGACCATGAATACATCGCAAGCGCCGTCCAGATCAGCGCGAAGGCGATGGCCTGGATGGTGCCGAAGGGCTCGTCGAAGATCAGCACAGCGATCAGGAACACCATGGTTGGCGCGATATATTGCATGATGCCGATGGTGGAGAGACGAAGCAGCCTGGCGCCGAAGGCGAAGAGCAGCAGTGGCACCGCGGTGATCGGGCCGCAGCCGATGAGCAGCGCGGTGTCCGTGGCGCTGCTGGAGATGAAATGGTCCTTTCCGGTGGCGATCAGGTAGGCGATGTAGCAGAGCGCCGGCACCGACAGCAGCAACACTTCGAGCAGGAAACCCTGGCTCGGGCCGATCGGCAGCGTCTTGCGGAAGAAGCCGTAGGCAGCGAAGGAGAAAGCGAGCGCCAACGACACCCAG
>NZ_RZSC01000816.1:0-2530 GCF_003998155.1 Mesorhizobium sp. M1E.F.Ca.ET.063.01.1.1 | reverse complement strand
CCCCCCGCCGGGCGCGCGGACGCAGCCCGCAGGCGATCGCCGAGAGCGCCATCGCCTGGGGCGAACCCGCCATCACCACCGCAATCTCGACGGTTCTGCATGGCCGCCTCGTCTATCGCGGCAAGGATGCCGCAGCGCTTGCGGCGACGGCGACGCTGGAGGAAACCGCTGGCCTGCTTTGGGCCTCCGACGCTTCGGTCTCCTTCGCTTCGTTGACCCCTTCGACCGCTCGGCAGAGCGGCACCCCGACGGCTTTTGCGAGGCTCTCGGCGCTTGCGGCCGAAGGCCGGCCCTCGCTCGGCCGCAGGCCGGCCATGCTGCAGCAGGACGGCACAAGCGCCACCAGCGTCCTTGCGACGGCGCTCGGTGCAGCCCCGGGTTCGGAACCTGTACACGAAAGGCTTGCCCGCGGCTGGTCGGTCAACGACGCCGGCGCCGATCTCATCCGCAAGGCGCTGGTGCTGCTCGCCGATCACGAGCTCAACGCCTCGACCTTCGCCGCGCGCGTCGCGGCCTCCACCGGCGCGCCGATCGCGGCCTGCCTGCTTGCCGGCCTCGCCACCCTTACCGGCCCGCGCCATGGCAGCGCGGGCGCCGCGGCGATCGCCCTTGTCGAGGATGCCGAGCGGCTGGGCCCGGACGAGGCGATTTCGCGCTGGCTCGCCCACGACCGGCCGCTGCCCGGCTTCGGCCACCAGCTCTATCCCGAAGGCGATCCGCGCGCCGAAGCTATGTTTTCCGGGTTCAAGATCGACGCCGGGCTGTTGCGTTTGCGCGATGCTGCCTTGGCCGCGACCGGCATGCCTCCGAACATCGATTTTGCCCTGGCTGCGCTGACGCGAGGCCTTCGGCTACCTGCCGACGCACCCTTCCGCCTGTTCGCGCTCGGGCGCAGCGTCGGCTGGACGGCACATGCCATCGAGCAGGTGACGAGCAACAGGCCGATCAGGCCCCGCGCCCGCTATAACGGGCCTGCGGGGATGAAGGGGACCGATGGCAACATTTAGCGCCTCACCGTCAGGATGAAGCGCGCCAGGTTGTGTTGAGATTCAGGTCAGGCCGAGTCGAAAATAGTGGCTTTCGAGAACCGGCCTACGCCGGCCGTAGCCTTAACTACCACGCCACTCTCATGAATGCTTCGGCCGGCGAAGGCCGGAAGCGCAGAAAGCCGCTATTTGCAGACCGGCCTCACCTGAATATCAACGCAACCTACGACATGGTGTCGAGCTTGCGCTGCATGGCGGCGATCTGCGCCTTCAATTCCTGCAGATCGTCGGATTTCTCTTCCTTCTTCGGCGGCTCGGTGGGCGCCGCGGAATTGGAGCCGGCCGTTGGGAACGGCGTGAACATGCGCATCGCGTTCTGGAACATCTCGACGTTGCGGCGCGTCTGCTCTTCCAGCGCCTTCATCGGCGTCTTCATCATGTCCATCGGCGCCTTGCCGAAAGCGCCCTTCATCTGCTCGCGAAACCGCTCCTGCTCCTTGGAGAAGGCGATCATCGATTGCTCGAGGAAGCTCGGCACGATCATCTGCATCTGATCGCCGTAGAAGGCGATAAGCTGGCGCAGGAACGGGATCGGCAGCATGTTCTGCCCGTCCTTGTTCTCCAGCTCGAAGATGATCTGGGTGAGCACCGGATGCGTGATGTCGTCGCCGGTCTTGGCGTCCTGAACCGTGAACTCCTCGCCTTTCTTGACCATATCGGCCAAGTCCTCGAGCGTCACATAGGTGCTGGTGCCGGTGTTGTAGAGCCGGCGGTTGGCATATTTCTTGATGACGATCGGGTCGTCTTTTGCGGCCATCCGTATCCTCCCCAGGATACCGGCGCGTTCTGAGCAAGCGGCCGGTAACGATTGCGCCATGTATCGAGGATATGCGCAAAAGCGTCACAATTCCAAGCGCTTTGTGCAGTGCGGCATCATTTAGTGTCTGATGGCCGTGGCAAATTATGCTGCGCAGCGAACGCAATGCGGTGACGATCCGCCCGCGGTGTGCTTGCCGCGCATGGCCGCCATGCCCATTTCCGGTTTGACTTGAGGGTTCGAACGGGCAAGAAAAGTCTTTAACAATACCTAAAACACGACAGCTCGAAGTCTGGAGAAGAAAATGTCCGCTTCCAATTCAATCGTCGTCGCCAGCGCCGCCCGCACCGCGGTCGGCTCCTTCAACGGCAGTTTCGCCGCAACGCCTGCGCACGAGCTCGGCGCCGTGGTCATCAAGGAACTGCTCACGCGGGCCAAAGTCGCGCCCTCGGAGGTCGACGAGGTCATCCTCGGCCAGGTGCTGACCGCGGCCCAGGGACAGAACCCGGCCCGCCAGGCTTCGATCAATGCCGGCCTGCCGAAGGAGACCACCGCCTGGGGCCTCAACCAGGTTTGCGGCTCGGGCCTCAGGGCGATCGCGCTCGGCATGCAGCAGATCGCCACGGGCGACGCCAAGGTGATCGTTGCCGGCGGCCAGGAATCGATGTCGCTCTCACCGCACGCCCAGCACCTGCGCGCCGGCGTCAAGATGGGCGACTACAAGATG
>NZ_RZSC01000815.1:0-2531 GCF_003998155.1 Mesorhizobium sp. M1E.F.Ca.ET.063.01.1.1 | reverse complement strand
GAATCTGGAGGCTTCTGTGAGGTCCGTTGGCTCGACGGAGCCGCTTGGCACGACGTCGGACCTCATTGCAAGCCGGATTGAACGGAGCCGCGGGTCGGTCTGGCGCTATGGGGATTGTAGCCCTGCGGAGCGGTGGGGATTGTCTTTGCCAGGCCGATGAACGGCGTTCGCGGTTCGACCACGGCGATGGAGAGCATGGCGGAAGGCAAAACCGTGATGGCGTGAACCGTCAGACAGGTAGCAGTGGCCTCTACCGCTGGTCTGGCTGCTTGCGGCTTTGTGCGATGGGGCAAAGGTCTGGGTGCCGGCGCGCAAGGCGACGGGTGCCGAACCAGACGATGTGGACGCACTCGGCGTGATCATGAGGTGTCATTCCAGAAGGGGGTCGGCGCCTGCCCGCATCGCCAGGTGGCGAGCGTGACCATCGCCCCTCCGCAGCATGGGCAGCGATGCGTCAACGCCAGGCGCCCGGCGGCGACAGCGGCGCTTTCGGCACTCGGTTCGAGATTGTTCTGCTGTTGGCTGGCCAGCAGTCGGCGGCACAGGCCGAGCTTGGCGGCGCGATGACCGTTGGCGAGGAAGCCGTAATGACGGATGCGGTGGAAGCCGTCGGGCAGCGTGTGCAGGAGGAAGCGGCGGATGAACTCATCGGCATCGAGCGTCATGACCTTCGTCCTGCCGCCATGACGATAATCCCGCCAGCGGAACGCGACGCGATCGTCGGCCATGCTGACCAGCCGGGAATTGGCGATGGCGACGCGATGGGTGTAGCGGCCGAGATAAGCCAGTACCTGTTGCGGGCCGCCGAAGGGCGGCTTGGCGTAGACGACCCATTCGAGGTGACGGACTTCGGCGAGCAAACGGGCGAAGGCATCGGGCTTTGCCAGGTGGGCGAGATCGCCGAAGAAGCCCAGCCGGCCCGCATCATGGGCCACTCGCAGTTCCTCCAGGAAGCGGCGGCGAAACAGGCGCGACAGCACGCGCACGGGTAAAAAGAATCCCGGCCTGCACGAGATCCAGCGTGCGCCGTCGGGCGAGACGCCACCGCCCGGCACGATGCAATGCAGATGGGGATGGTAGGTGAGAGTCTGGCCCCAGCTGTGCAGCACTGCGATGAGGCCGATCTCGGCGCCCAGATGTCTGGGATCGGCGGCGATCGTGCGCAGCGTCTCGGCCGCCGCCTTGAACAGGATCGTGTAGAGCGCCGTCTTGTTGTGGAAGGCGATCGCGGCGACCTCGGCCGGCAGCGTGAACACCACATGGAAGTAGGGCACCGGCAGCAGCTCGTCCTGCCGCGCGGCGAGCCAGTCCCGGCAGGCCTGGCTCTGGCACTTGGGGCAATGCCGGTTGCGGCAGGAATTGTAGGCCACGCGAATCGACCCGCAGGAGCGGCAGCCCTCGACATGACCGCCCAGTTCGGCGGTCCGGCATAGCTCGATCGCGCTCATCGTGCGGCGCTCGACGCGCCCGAGATGGCCGTCATGGGCCTGCCGATACGCCTCGCCATGGCGGCGGAAGATATCCGCCACCTCCAGTCTCGCCGGCATGGGCGGGACCGGATCAACCCGGCGGCACGACCTCGACGTTCAGCCGGTCGAGCGGGCTCGTCGTGCGCCGGATTAGGCCGTTCGAGACCCTGGTGTAGCGCGCCGTGCTCGACAGGTTGTTGTGGCCGAGGAGAACCTGGATGATACGGATGTCGGTGCCGTTCTCCAGAAGATGCGTGGCGAAAGAGTGCCTGAGCGTGTGGACCGTCACCCGCTTGTCGATGCCGGCGGCCGCACGCGCCGAGCGACAGGCGGAATACAGCACCTGCACATCGATAGGGCGATCGGCGCCGCGCCCGGGAAACAGCCAGTCCTGCGGCTTCGCCAGCCGCCAGTAGATCCGCAGGATGCGCAGAAGCTGCGCCGACAGCATCACGGTGCGGTCCTTGCCGCCCTTGCCATGCTCGATCCGGATGACGCCGCGACCGCTGTCGATGTCGCCGACCTTTAGGCCGACGGTCTCCGAGGCGCGAAGTCCAGCAGCGTAGGCTGTGGTCAGGGCCGTGCGCGTCTTCAGGCTCGGGACCGCTTCCAGGAACCTGACCACCTCGTCGGCGCTCAACACCACTGGCAGCGTGCGTGGTAAGCGGGCGTAGACAATGCGCTCCGGGATCTCGGCATGGCCCAACGTCACGCCGTAGAAGAACCGCAGTGCGCACACCGTCTGGTTCAGCGCCGGCCACGAAATCCCCGTTGAAACCAGATGCACCTGGAAGGCGCGCACGTCCTCAAGGCCAAGCCGGTCAGGGGAGCGGCCAAAGTAGCGCGAAAACTTCGCCACCGCATGCACGTAGGATCGCTGGGTGGCCGGCGACAAATTGCGGATCGTCATGTCCTCGATCATGCGCCGGCGAAGAGGGCTCAACTCGACCATCTCATTGCTCCTGTTCTCGAGATTGCGCTTCAACAGCCACAATCCTTCAAAACAGAAGCGTCACCCGCAAACCGATCCGCCAAATGCCGCGTTAGCGGCTTCGTTCAATC
>NZ_RZSC01000814.1:0-2539 GCF_003998155.1 Mesorhizobium sp. M1E.F.Ca.ET.063.01.1.1 | reverse complement strand
GCCATAGATTCCCGGAAAGAAGAACTCCCAGAACTCCGCCTTGTTGTGACCTGGATAGAGTCGGTCGAAGGTCTGTGCCTGGTTCGTATACGGCACCGTCCTGAAGATCGGCCGTTCTTTTGGACCAATATAGTACATCTGCAGTTTGGACGATCCGCTGGCCATGAGAGTCGGCGCGACGAGATCGATCACGGTACTGTCTTCTATTTCCTGCTGAACGCCCGGCAGCGGACTGTGGTCGGCGCCCAGCAGGTAGCCCCAGACGCTTACCACGGAAGGCGCGCCCGGCAGATTCTGCGCCCAATCGCCCTGCGCGTCGTAGACGATCTTGACGGAGCCGGGCGCTTCACGCGCCAGCGTCGCTCCGACCTGTTGCTGCCTCTTCGGATCGTCGATCTGGGCCTGCAGCACGCCGGCCAGCGCCTTGACGTCCCCATGAACCCGATCGAGCAGCAGGTCGACACTCAATGCCGTCGACTCGGCATAGGAACGAATGTATTCCTGGTTTGCGGTCGTCAGGCCCTCGCCGACTTCCGATGTGGCATCGTGCGACAGCTTTTGAACGTTCCAAAGCGCCAGACCACCGCTCATCAGGAGATCGAACAGCACCGCGCCGCCAACGACCAATACGAATTTCGCCCGAAAGGAGCGCAGGCCGAAGCGCGGTGTATGCCCGCTGTCGGCTTTCATTGCGGTCGTCGCCCCGAAGCGACCCAAATCGGCCAACCCGCGTAACCCTTAGGGTGGAGCGCAGCGAATATATGGTCCTGGAAGCCCTGCCGGAACCGCGCAACGAATTCCGGTCCGTCGCCGCGCCTGGTCGCCATCTCGCCCGCATAGACATCCGCCCAGGCTGCAATGACATCCGCGAAGTCCTGCGGATCGCCGTCCAGGTTAGTGACCATGAAGGTCTCGACACGTATGTCTTCGAATCCGGCTTCGATCAGGTATCGCCGACTCTTGGGCCCAAGCTCGACATCCATCTCGAAATGCGCGAACAGCTTCGCCACCTCGTTGTATGTCCAACGAATGCTTTCGGCGCGCGGCTCGCCGAGGCAATGCGAATTCTTCTCGTTGGTGATGTAGACCCGTCCGCCCGGTCTGCATATGCGGTAGAGTTCCTTGAGGATGAGTTCAGGTCGATTGAAGATTTGAAGGGAATGCCGGCAGGTCACCAAGTCGAACTGCGCTTCGTCGAGCAGCATCTCCGATGCATCGCCATAGGTATATTCGATGCCCCGGAGATCGAACTCCCGCATCACGCGTCGGGCATAGGCGAGGCTTGATATGGAGTGGTCTAGGGCGACGATCCGAGATGGCTGGAACTCCTTCTGCACGAGCACGGCGAAATCGCCGATCCCACAGCAGATGTCGGCCATAACGATCCCAGGCCTCATGCCATGTCGCGGCAAGATTGCGCGCTCATGGCGCCAGGTCATCTTTGTCTGGGTGCGGAGGATTGGAACGAACCCGCCTTCCTCTAGGAAGCCCTGTCCCGGATAGAATGCACTGTCATACTCCTCGACGGTGATGTTCGGTTCGATCCTACTCAAGCGACCGAATTTTCGTGATGTCCATCCGACGACGCTTGACGTGATGACGACGAATCTCAGATCGGGTCGAGCGCGGCAGGCGTCGATGATGATCCTCGAAAAGGCGTGAAACGCCGCGTTGTTCATCTGCGTCAGGCGTCTGACATTGACGTAGAGGACGCCGCGCACACGGTCGATCGCATCGCGGAGCAAGGCTATGCTGGGCCCAAGCTCATCGATCGCCTGGGGCCGGACTACCCCCGATATGGCGAACTCCTGATTGTTCGCGTCGTAGCGCGCCTTGAAACGCGGGAGGAGGTCGTAGGGGCTCACCTCTGTTGGCCCTCAAGCAGAAGATCCACGACAAGCTTGATCGCGTCGCCGTCGGCTTCCTCGACCCTGAGTGTCGCGCCGTAGTCGACAGCCAGTTCCAGGAGTACGACCTCCCGGCTGGGCGCGAGATCCCCAGATACCGAGTTAAGGTATCGCTCCCTGGCTTCGGATCCTGCGACTTGCGCCACGGCCTCTTCGTAGAATTGGCGCTCCTCCGGCACGCAAGGAAATGTCAGCTCAATCCTATCCGTCGCGCCATGGCGAGACACCCTGCATGCCAGTTCGCCGTCGGCATGGCGCGTGCGAAAGACGACTTCCAGTAATTCGTTGAAGGCAGAGGAAAAGAGATTTGAGTGCCGTACCGAATCCGACCTGGTTTGACTGATCATGCGGGCCATGTAGGTCGAGACATAATCGCAATGCCTCCAAGCGGAGACAAAAGCCTTCATTTCCATGTCGATCTGGATCATGGGCTCAAAAGTCGGCTCGCCAGCCAGATCATGATGAACAGATCTCATCGGCAACCTCGCTTGTTCCATCAGAATTTGTGCCCCGGCGGGCGATGGCCTCCGAGACGATCGACCGTGATGCGCAAGTCACGGACTAACTCGAAGAATTGCGTAGTACCTGCCTCGATCGTTTCCTCTCTTCACATAGGGCGCAAGGCGCTAGCC
>NZ_RZSC01000813.1:0-2543 GCF_003998155.1 Mesorhizobium sp. M1E.F.Ca.ET.063.01.1.1 | reverse complement strand
GGCGGGAGCCGCTCGGAGTGTGCGTCGGCATCGGCGCCTGGAACTATCCGATCCAGATCGCCGGGTGGAAATCGGCGCCGGCTTTGGCCATGGGCAACGCCATGGTGTTCAAGCCGTCGGAGAACACGCCGCTTTCGGCACTGGCGCTGGCCGAGATCTACAGCGAGGCGGGGCTGCCCGACGGGCTGTTCAACGTCGTCCAGGGTTTTGGCGATGTCGGCGCCGGACTCGTCGGCCACGACGTGGTGGCCAAGGTCTCCGTGACCGGCTCGGTGCCGACCGGCCGCAAGGTGCTGTCGCTCGCCGGCTCGAAGATGAAGCATGCGACGATGGAGCTCGGCGGCAAGTCGCCGCTGATCGTCTTCGACGATGCCGATCTCGAGAACGCCATCGGCGGCGCCCTGCTCGGCAACTTTTACTCCACCGGCCAGATCTGCTCCAACGGCACGCGCGTCTTCGTCCAGAGCGGCATCCATAATCGCTTCGTCGAGCGGCTGATCGAGCGCACCAAGAAAATCCGCATCGGCGATCCGCTCGATCCGGAAACGCAGATGGGGCCGATGGTCAACAAGGCGCAGCAGGACAAGGTCGCCTCCTATATCGCGGCCGGCAAGCAGGAAGGCGCGACGCTCGCCTGCGGCGGCAACGTGCCGTCGCTGCAGGGTTTTCAGGGCGGCTTTTTCATCGAGCCGACCGTGTTTACCGGCGTCACCGACGGCATGCGCATCGCGCGCGAGGAGATCTTCGGGCCGGTCATGAGCGTGCTCAAGTTCGACAGCGAGGACGAGGTCATCGAGCGCGCCAACGATACCGAATTCGGCCTTGCGGCGGGCGTCTTCACACGCGACCTGCCGCGCGCGCATCGGGTGATCGCCGAGTTGCAGGCCGGCACCTGCTGGATCAACGCCTACAATCTGACGCCGGTAGAAATGCCCTTCGGCGGCGTCAAGCAGTCCGGCATCGGCCGCGAGAACTCGCTTGCCGCGCTGGCGCACTATTCGCAGCTGAAGGCAGTGTATGTCGAGACGGGGGATGTGGCGAGCCCGTATTGACTTGGCAACCGGCTCGGCCGCGCTTATCATAAATTGATAAGAATGGATAATAGCAAGGAACTGAGCCATGCCAGCAAGCTATAACATCGGTTCTCGCTATGAGGCACTGGTACGCGAGCTCGTCGAAAGCGGCCGCTATGCAAGCGCCAGCGAAGTCGTACGTGATAGCCTGCGCCTCCTTGAGGAGCGCGAGGAGCAGCGGCAGGCGAAGCTTGCTGCTTTGCGTGATGATATCCGCAAGGGGAAAGAAAGCGGCCCCGGCATTCCGGCATCGGAGGTTCTTGACCAGCTGGAAGCGAAGTACCGCGACACAAGCCATAAGTAACGGCTGTCACATTCTCACCTGCCGCCGCAAGGGATGTCGAGGAAATCGGCGACTATATCCATGCTGAAAACCCAGCTGCGGCTCGGCGTTTTCTGGCCGCGCTCAGAGTACGGTGTGGGCGCATTGCCGACGCACCGCGCGGCGGCGCGCTCCGATCCTCGCTAATGCCAAGTCTGCGTTCAATTCCGTTCCAGCACTATGTAGTTTTCTACATGGCTGAAGGCGATAATGTGCGCATTGAGCGAGTCCTGCACGGCGCTCGTGATATTGAAGCGGTTTTCGACGAGGACGGCGACGTTTAGTTGCGCAGGCGCCGCCTCACCCCTCCCCCGCCGTCCCATCCAGATACTGCGTCAGGGCGCAGACCAGATGGTAGAAGATGCTCGCCGGCACGTCGGTCGCCAGGGAGCGGCCGCGCTCGTCGATGCGGTCGATCCACAATCCGAGCGGAGCCGGGTCGATGTGCCAGCGGAACAGCCGGCCAACGCGCGCCTCGATCTCGGGTTTGAGGTCGGGCCCGCCAGAGCCGTCGCGCGCGATCGCCGCCTTTATGGCTTCGGCTTGCGGCCAGCTGCGCGAGACCGTGTCGAGCGGCAGGCCCTGGCGTGAGACGGCGCCGTAGGAAAGGCCGGTGGCGCGGTTGAGGCCATTCGCGACGGCCGAGGCATAGAGCTTGCGAGCGAAGGCGGTGAGTTCGGTCTGGCCGCTGCGGGCGGCGAAATCGACGAGCAGCGAGGCCCATTCGAAATGATGGCCGGGCTCGGTCCAGGCGCCCTTCTCGCCGGCCACCGGTTTCCAGCCGTCGTCGAAATATTCGCCCAGCGTCCAGCTGTCGGCATCGAAGAAATGACTGCGGAAAAGGTCGATGATGCGTGAGGCGCGGCGCAGATAGGCGCGCTCGCCGGTTGCCTGGTGCCAGGCGAGGAAGGCCTCGAGCAGATGCATATGCGGGTTGGAGCGGCGCTCGCCCTCGCCATCAGACGTTTCGAGGAAGCCGGTCATGCGGCTGTCCTCGAGATGGGCGTCGAGGAAGGCGAAGGTCTCCTCCCCCAGCCGCAAGGCGTCGGGATGGCCGGAGATGTGGGCGTGCGCCAGCGCCAAGAGCACGCAGGAATGATCGTAAGCGTCCTCGACCGGGTCGGCGACCGAGCCGTCGATATTGAGCG
>NZ_RZSC01000812.1:0-2551 GCF_003998155.1 Mesorhizobium sp. M1E.F.Ca.ET.063.01.1.1 | reverse complement strand
GGTGATGGCGAAGCCCTTGACCGGACCGGTGCCAAGAAAGAACAGCACCACGGTCGCGATCAGCGACGTGACGTTGGAGTCGACGATCGTCGCCAGCGCCTTGGAGAAACCGGTGTCGATCGCCTGGATGACGGAGCGGCCATTTCGTCGCTCTTCGCGTATGCGCTCGTAAATCAGAACGTTGGAGTCCACGGCCATGCCGATGGTCAGCACGATACCCGCGATACCTGGCAAAGTGAGCGTTGCGCCAAGCAGTGACAGCGCCCCCACGATCATCGCAACGTGCACGGCCAAAGCCACATTGGCGAGGAAGCCGAGGAAGCCGTAGGCCACGAACATGAAGGCGACGACGAGGATCGAGCCGATCACGCCCGCGATCTTGCCGGCATGGATCGAATCCTGACCAAGGCCCGGACCCACCGTGCGCTCTTCAATGATGGTGAGTTTGGCCGGCAAGGCGCCGGCGCGCAGCAGCACGGCGAGATCGTTGGCGCTCTCGGCTGTGAAGTTGCCTGAAATCTGCCCCGTGCCGCCGAGAATAGGTTCACGGATGACGGGCGCCGAAATGACCTGGTTGTCGAGGACGATGGCGAAAGGTTTACCGACATTCTGCTGGGTCGCCTGACCGAACCGGGTGGCGCCTCGCGAATTGAACGTAAACGAAACCACTGGCTCGTTTGTCTGCGAATTATAGGTCGGCGTCGCCTGCGACAGGTCTTCGCCCGACACGATGACGCGGTTCTCCACCAAATAGGGAACCGGAGGATCGTCTTGAGAATACAGGATCGAGTCGCCAGCCGGCGGCCGGCCTTTCATGGCGTCCTGGACCGGCATCGAGGTGTCGACCATCTGGAACGTCAGCTTGGCGGTCTGGCCGATAATGTCCTTAAGCCGCTGAGGGTTCTGAAGGCCAGGCACCTGAACGAGGATGCGATCGTCACCCTGCCGCTGCACGATCGGCTCGGTCGTGCCAAGCGCGTTGACGCGTCGTTCGACAACTTCGATTGCCTGTGACAACGCCGTTGTGGTCCGGTACTTGAGGCCGGCATCCGTGACGGTAAATTTCAGCAGCCCAGGCTCTGAATCATCCAGCGTCATCGACTGAACGGAGCCGCCGGTGAATAGACCGGCATTTACCGGATTTGTAATGGGTTTCAGCGCTGCCTTGGCCGCATCGACCTGGTTCTGGTCGCTGATGCGCACCTGCACGGTGCGACCGGTGCCGGAAAGCCCGGTATAGTTGATCTTGGCTTCGCGCAGCAGGGTCCTGATCTCGTCGCGCGTCGTCTCCAGTTGGTCCTTGATCAGATCGTTCTGATCCATCTGGAGCAGGATGTGCGAGCCGCCTTGAAGGTCGAGGCCGAGCGTCATCTGCCGTTTCGGCACCCAGCTCGGCAGTTGCGCCAGCGTGCTTGCCGGGAAGAGATTGGGCGCGGCGAGGATCACTGTGACGGCCACAGCCAGCCAGATCAGGATCATCTTCAGGCGCGAGAAATACAGCATTCGTTCTTATCCGTTCAGGCGTACAAGCGGCAGCGTTCCGCCATCGAGGTGATGATTACTTCTTGGCGTTCTGGTTCGCCACCGGCTCGCCCTTGACGCGCACGTCGGAGATCGTCGAGCGCAGCGCCGTCACCTTGGTTCCGCCGCCAAGGTCGATCTCCAGCTCATTGTCGTCGATCACCTTGGTCACCTTGCCGACGAAGCCGCCGCCGGTCACCACCGTATCGCCGCGGCGCACCGCGGCCAGCATCTCCTGGCGCTTCTTCAGCTGCGTGCGCTGCGGCCTGATGATCAGAAAATACATGATCACGAAAATCAGGGCAAACGGCAAAATGCTGATGAACATATCGGGCGAGGTGCCGACGCCTTGGGCGTATGCCGGTGTGACGAACATCAAGAAACTCCTGGATGATTGAAAACCGCCCGGGGCGGCCCCGCAAAATTTGGGCGGAATATAGTCGGTAAAGTTGCCAATGCAACTGCGCGGGCTGGCGAATCCGTTGCTTTTCCAGCCGTTTGGCGCGTGCTAGAGCGTCGCAGCGGGAAGCGGCTTCGGCCTTGCCCAAAAGATCATGCTCCAACAAAAGCTTGGGGCTGGTTCTTGCAGCGCCGCCATGAAGCTTTATCCGCATTCCGAGATGCCAGGACAAAGATCCGAAATGACCGATAGCCAGGATGCCCTGAACAAGAAGCTCGACCGCCTGATCGAAGCGGTCTCCCGCCTCGCCCCGCCACCCGTGCCGGAGACCGACCTCGGCGTGGCCGATTGTTTCGTCTGGCAAGCCGATCCCGGCCATCTGGAGCCGGTGCGCAAGGTCAACCGCGTCGATATCGGTCTGATCCGTGGCGTCGACCGGGTTCGCGACATCCTGCTCGACAACACCGAGCGCTTCGCTTCGGGCTTTGCGGCCAACAATGTGCTGCTCTGGGGCGCGCGCGGCATGGGCAAGTCGTCGCTGGTCAAGGCCGTGCACGCCAAGGTCAACGCCTCGGACAAGCTCGACCTCCCGCTCAAGCTGATCGAGATCCACCGCGAGGACATCGACAC
>NZ_RZSC01000811.1:0-2552 GCF_003998155.1 Mesorhizobium sp. M1E.F.Ca.ET.063.01.1.1 | reverse complement strand
GACGCCATAGTCGAGGATCGATTCCACCAGCGGCACGACGGCGATCGTCTCGCCAACGCTCGCGGCGTGGATCCAGATCACCGGGCCTTCCGGGCGCGGACGGCCGGCGACGCCGTAGCGCTCGCGGCGGCGAACGCGGTCCTCCTTGCCGCGCGAGGCGCGCCAGGCGACATAGGGTCCGATCAGCGGGTAGGCGACGGCCCCCGCATAACGGTAGGCCGTCAGGGCGGTGCGCGCCCAGCGCTCGCTCATTTGGCGCCATCCACGAGGCGGTAGGCCTCGGCCGTCGCGGCGTTGAGGGAAGCGGTGACCTCCTGGCGCTTGCGCTCCATTTCGGCATCGTCGGCGTCGGCCGGCACGAAGACCGGCGTTCCGACGATGACCGCGGAGCGGCCGAACGGCAGGTTGATGGTGGTCTTGTCCCAGCTCTTTTCCAGCACCTTGCGGCGGCTGGTGGCGATCGCCGAGGGCAGGATCGGCCGGCCGGAAAGCCGCGCCAGAAGCACGATGCCCAGCCCGGCGTCGCGCGGCGTGCCATGCGGAATGTCGGCGATCATGGCCACATTCTTATCGGCGGCGAGCGATTTCTTCAGGGCAATCAAAGCCTTGGCGCCACCCTTGTCGAGATGCCTCGTACTGTCGCGGCCACCGGAGCCGCGCACCGCCTCGATGCCGAATTTCTCGATCATCAGCGCGTTGAGCTCGGCATCGGCGCTGCGTGAGACCATGGCGACCAGCGGCCTGCCCTTGGGATAGTAGGCAGGGGTCAGGAGATGCTGGCCGTGCCAAAGCGCGATGATGCCGGGTTCGAGATGCGCATAGGCGCCGCCGGCGACCTGCGTCGATCCTTTGACCAGCGGGCTGGTGATGCGAATCAGGCGGACGAACCAGGCGAACAGGCCGGCGATGAAATTCTTGACGAATCGCGACTGGGCGAGCGGCTCGCGGATGCGGCGCCAAAGCGTGCGCGTCCCGCCTCGCCCGGCGGAGCGCCCCGTCGCCCCTTTCACCGCCTCATGCTCCATCGTTGTCAACCGGCTGCCTTTGCTTCCGGGTCGAGCAACCGATGCAGGTGAACGACGAAATAACGCATATGGGCATTGTCGACACTGGCCTGCGCCTTCGCCTTCCAAGCAGCGTGCGCCGATCGATAGTCGGGGTAGATGCCGACGATGTCGAGCGCATCGAGATCACGAAACTCGGTTCCGCCCAGCTTTTTCAGCTCGCCGCCGAACACCAGGTGCAAAAGCTGTTTCTTTCCGTCTTCCACGGCCATGCCGATCCTTCGCATACTTATGAGTTTTGTGACAGGTCTAGACCAAAGCAGCCGGTTTTGGAACTGGCGACCGGCTCACCCTTCGTCAGCTCCGGCGATGACCCCGACGACGACTTCGAGCAGTTCGCCGCTGCCGGCGGCGAGCGCGCCGTGGTTGATCACCTCGCCGGCATAACGCGGCGGCTTTCCGCCCCGATCAAGCAGGGAGCCGCCCGCTTCGGCCAGGATCAGGTCGGCGGCAGCGATGTCCCAGTCATGCGCGCTCGGCTTGACGAAGGTCGCATCCAGCTTGCCATTGGCGATCATCGCCAGCCGGTAGGCGAGCGAGGGGATGTAGGCCGCGCGCCGCAGCCGGTCCTGCCAGGCCTCAGGCATGCGGTCGACCAGCGGCTTCGGCCCGCCGATATCGACGGTGTCGCCCAGCGCACGGACGTGGATGCGCTTGTCATTGAGGAAAGCGCCCTCGCCCGGCAGCGCCCAATAAGTCTCGTGCTTGGCCGGGCATTCGAGCACGCCACCGAGCGAGCGTCCATCCTCGACCACGGCGACGCTGACGCACCAGGAATGCAGGCCGTCGAGAAAGCCCCGCGTTCCGTCGATCGGGTCGACGACAAAGGTCCGGCGGGCCAAAAGCCGGGCATGATCGTCGGCGGTCTCCTCCGACAGCCAGCCGTAATGCGGCCGCGCCTTGAGCAAGGTCTCGCGCAGATAGGCGTCCGCGGCATGGTCGGCCTCGCTCACCGGCGAGGTGCCGCCCTTCATCCACACCTGCGGGTTGTTGCCGAAATAGCGCATGGCGATCGCGCCCGCCTCACGGGCGGCGTGGCGCAGCAGAGCGAGATCTTCACGCGCCTCGCTCGAGGCAAGCTGGTCAAGCACCGGCAAGGGTCATCCCTTCGATCAGGAGCGTCGGCGCCGCGGTGCCGAAATTGCGGTCGAGGTCGCTTGCCGGCACCATGTTGAGGAACATGGTCTTCAAGTTGGAGGCGATCGTCACCTCGGCCACCGGATAGGCGAGCGCGCCGTTCTCGATCCAGAAGCCGGAAGCGCCACGGCTGTATTCGCCGGTCACCATGTCGACGCCCTGGCCGAACACCTCGGTGACGTAGAAGCCGCGCTTCAGCGAGGCGATCAGTTCCTCCGGCGCGCGCTCGCCGGGCTCGATGGCGAAATTGGTCGAGGACGGCGAAACGGAGGAGCCGCTGCGCGAGCCGCGTCCGTTGGTGGTCAGGCCGAGCTCGCGCGCGGCCGACGTCGACAGGAACCAATGATTGAG
>NZ_RZSC01000810.1:0-2560 GCF_003998155.1 Mesorhizobium sp. M1E.F.Ca.ET.063.01.1.1 | reverse complement strand
GACAGGGCTTCGCCGTCTCGGCCTTCGGGTGACGATCCCTCGCGCGGGGCCAGAGGGAGAGGGCGGCCGGTGCCGGGCGGGGGGCGCTGGAGAGAAGGGAAAGTCACGATGTCGATGATATTCATAGGTGGATCACGCGAGATATTCGAGCTGCCGGAACCTGCCATCACTCGCATCGGCGCAATCGTTGCTGCCGAGCACGGCGTGCTGATTGGCGATGCGTCTGGAGCCGATGCCGAGGTGCAGGGCCTGCTTGCGGGCTACAAGTACGAGCATGTCGGGGTCTTCCATACCGGCAAGGAACCCCGCAACAATCTGGGCGACTGGGCCGCCTACCATGTTCCTTCTCCTGAGGATGCCACAGGGTACTGGGTCCACGCCGCCAAAGATCGGGAGATGGCGCGGCGCGCCGACTTTGGCATGATGATCTGGGACGGCGCATCACGCGGCACGGCCCTCAACGTGCTTAGGCTCGCCATCTCGAACAAGCCGTGCGTCATTTACGATCTGGCCAGGGGCAGCATAGCGACCACGTACAATGTGGAAGACTGGTGCGCCATGCTCCGCCATGCCGGTCCCGACATGCGCCGCCAAGCTGAAGCCCGCATGACGCCGGACGAGCGTCTGGCGCTGCCAGGATGATGTAGGTGCGGTCCCGCCGACAGCCCGGCGGGTGCGATCCGATGCTTGATCCGGCCCGAGCCCCCAACTCCATTTGTATGAGTGGCCGGAGCCGGCCCCTTTCGAAACCGGCCCACGCGCAGAGCCGCAGGGCGTTGTGCAGGGCAATCATCTTGCCCACCTCACCACCCGGGGCGGGAGCGAGATTGCCGAACATCCTGGCCTGCGCGGTCATCCGTGATGGCAGCGAGGCATCACCAGCGATGGGCTCGAAGTTCGTAGCCAGTCGGCTCCGATCTCAAAACCGCTGTGCCGCCATACCGAACGCACAAGGCGGTTCACGCGCCGGGCTGCTGTTCGAGAAGTGACAACGCAGACGACATGACCCGAAAGGTGCGCGACAAACATGTTCCGGCGATCCGGCAGCTGTGCGGCCAAGCGATGGCGGCCTGAGTTCTTGTCCATCTGCTGCATCCGGGGCCATTCCCGTTTCATGTCGCCTTTGTAGACGACCGCCTGCTTTGTGCGGTCAACCCCCGTTGGGGGTACACTCGGCGAAAATTCAGGAAAATTCGATTTCTGTTTTTTGTATGCGGACAGGCGAAGGGCCTGCCCGCACTTTTTCGGCAAATAGAATTTTCCAGAATTTTCGCCGAGATGACCGCAGCAGGACGGCCCTCTCCTTTGGCGCCATCGGGAATGGTCCCGATGCAACCGAAGGAGAACTACCATGGCCACCACGATCGCAAACCTCACCACCAAGGCCGACGGCTCGATGGAAGGCGTCTTTGCCACGCTCCGGGTCAACGCCCCGATCACCCTCATCCCAAACACCAACAAGTCGCGCGAGGACGCCCCCGACTACAGGATCGTCAACAAGCGCACGGGCTTCGAGATCGGAGCCGGCTGGCACCGCATCTCCCAGCGTTCGGGCGAGGAATACCTCTCGGTCAAGCTGGAAGCCCCCGAGATCGGCGTCATCTTCGGCAACCTCGCTCCCGCCCCGGGTGGCGAGGAAAACAAGAAGGTCATCCTCTGGAACAACCCCCAGTGAGGCATCGGTGGCCGGCCCCTCGAGGGGCCGGCTTCCCCACCGGCAAAAGGAGGTTGCAATGAGCCGCTACACCATCACTGTCACTGGCACCGTCACCGGACAGGTCCGCTCGGATCCAGACGCTGTCATCGGCTACGATCCACCGCTTCGGACCTACTTTCTGCAAGCGTTCCCGCACGAAGTGACCGACGAGCCCGCGCTCTGGCTTGGCACCCGCGATCACGCGTTCGAAGCGCTTGAGGATCTTCGCCACGCAGCCATCTCACACGGCTACGACTTCATGCCGCTATCGCCCGAATTGGCCGCAAAGTTGGTCGACGACAAAGCGGCAGCTAGCCGGCGTCGGAGCGGGACGGCATCCTCGGGGAACTGCTAAAACACCTCAACCAACCCAAGTAGGCAAACACGTCTCGGCCCGCGACGGAGTGCTCCGTCGCGGGCCCTTTTTTTGCGCGTCGTGACGAAGCTGTCTTCCCGTCAAGTCATAGCGGGAACGTTAATGTAGCATTGTCTGATTTTCCATCGTTCAGGGCACATACCCCTGCGGCGGCGTCCAACGACACTTATGAATCAGTCGCAGGGATCGATTCACATCAGTGATGTGGTTTCGCGCGACACTGCTCGGCTCAAACCTGGAACGCCCATACTCGTTTAGAGCTCGACGAGTTGCTTGCCGAAATTTTCGCCCCTCAACATGCGCACGAAAGCATGAGGGACCGACTCGATACCCTCCGCAACATCCTCTCGCGTCTGCAGAAACCCCTGCTTGTACCATGAGAGAAGATCGGCAATCGCCGTTTCATATTCGCTCGCGTGGTCATCGAGCAGGAAGCCCTCAATACGGGCACGCGTGATCAACGTTCTGCGCAGGTGGCGAAGGCCGAT
>NZ_RZSC01000080.1:0-15172 GCF_003998155.1 Mesorhizobium sp. M1E.F.Ca.ET.063.01.1.1 | reverse complement strand
ACGAACTCTTCTTTCTGGCTCATCACGCTTCTGGCCTCGAATGGCATCCCGAACCCCCTCGCGCAAAACGCGCAAAACTGTTCGCGATGTCTTCGCACACCTGTTCGCGATGTCCCCGGTCCAAACACCCTTGTGGGAGAAGGTGGATCGGCGCGCAGCGCCGAGACGGATGAGGGGTGTTCCAGCGGAGTGAGGCGCTGGCTTTCCCTGGAACACCCCTCATCCGTCGCCTTCGGCGACACCTTCTCCCACAAGGGGAGAAGGGGAAGTCGGTGCCGCCTGCTCTGTACAATGGCGGCTGCAGGAAGTACGAACGCCCAAATTCGTTCGGCTGGCGCAGTGCCGGCCTTGTGCTCCGCGACGAGCACAGAACCCCGAATCCCGAAAGAACAAGATGTCCAGTTTCGAAACCATCGTGCCTGCGCTTGCAGAGGCGTTGCAAAACCGCGGCTATGTCGAGCTGACCGCAGTGCAGAAAGCGGTGCTGGCGCCCGAGCTTGGCGTGGCCGACGCGCTGGTCTCCGCGCAGACCGGCTCCGGCAAGACCGTCGCCTTCGGTCTTGCCCTGGCACCGAGCCTGCTCGGCGGCGCGGAACGCTTCGCCGATGCCGGCGCGCCGCTGGGGCTGGTGGTGGCGCCGACGCGCGAGCTGGCGCTGCAGGTGCGGCGCGAGCTGGAATGGCTCTACGCGCTGACCGGCGCGACTGTGGCGTCCTGCGTCGGCGGCATGGATATGCGCAGCGAGCGGCGCGCGCTGGAGCGTGGCGCCCACATCGTCGTCGGCACGCCCGGCCGGCTGCGCGACCACATCAGTCGCGGCGCGCTCGACATGTCGGCGCTGAGGGCCGTGGTGCTGGACGAGGCCGACGAGATGCTCGACCTCGGCTTCCGTGAGGACCTCGAATTCATCCTCGACGCCGCGCCCGCCGAGCGGCGCACGCTGATGTTTTCCGCCACCGTGCCGCGCTCCATCGCCGCGTTGGCGAAGAACTACCAACGCAATGCCGTGCGCATCTCGGCCGGCGGCGAGGCAAAGCAGCATCTCGACATCGAGTACCGGGCGCTTTCCGTGGCGCCGGCCGATCGCGAGAACGCCATCATCAACGTGCTGCGCTACTACGAGGCACAGAACGCGATGGTGTTCTGCAACACCCGCGCCGCCGTCAACCATCTCACCGCGCGCTTCAACAACCGCAATTTCTCGGTCGTGGCGCTTTCGGGCGAGCTCAGCCAGAACGAGCGCAGCCACGCGCTGCAGGCGATGCGCGACGGCCGCGCAAAAGTCTGCATCGCCACCGACGTGGCGGCGCGCGGCATCGACCTGCCCAATCTCGACCTGGTCATCCATGCCGACCTGCCGACCAATCCTGAAACGCTGCTGCATCGCAGCGGGCGCACCGGGCGGGCCGGGCGAAAAGGCGTGAGCGCGCTGATCGTGCCGGGCAACGCCCGGCGGCGCACCGAGCGGCTGCTTGCCAATGCCGGCCTGACCGCAACCTGGGCGCGCCCGCCCTCTGCCGACGAGGTGCTGCGCCGCGACGACGAGCGCATCCTGGCCGATCCGGCGTTCGGCGAACCGATCAAGGACGAGGAGCGCGATTTCGCCGCCGCTCTTCTCGAGCGGCATGGCGCCGAGCTGGTGGCCGCCGCTTTCGTGCGGCTCTGCCGCGGCAGCCGCTCGGCGCCCGAGGACCTGCTCGAGATCGCGCCGTTCGCGCCGTCAAAGGAGAAGGCCGCGCGCAGGGACGAAGCGCCCGGCCGCCGCGACGAGTTCGGCGACAGCGTCTGGTTCTCGCTGTCGGTGGGACGCCGGCAGAATGCCGAGCCGCGCTGGCTGATCCCCATGCTGTGCCGCAGCGGCAACATCTCCAAGCGCGAGATCGGCGCCATCAAGATGCAGCCGGAGGAAACCTTCGTGCAGATCGCGGCCGACTGGGCCGACCGGTTCCTTGCGGCGATCGGCCCCGACCGCAAATTGCAGGGCAGCATCGCCGTGAAGCGGCTGGACGGCACGCCGGACCTGTCGCGAGCCGGCTACCAGCCGCCGAAGCCGGAGAAGAAGCCGCATCGCGGCAAGCGCGCTTTCGACCAAGGCGCCGCCCAAGGTGCTCACAAGCCGAAGTTCGAGAAGCGCGCGCCTGCCGATCAGCGCACTCCATTCGAAGCAAAGCCGTGGGCCAGCAAATCCGGTAAACCGGCCAAGCCGAAATTCGACAAGCCAGGGCGGGCGAAGAACAAGAAATCGAAGAAACGACCAGCGTAGGTTCGCAATTAAAGTTGGTAGCTGACCGGCGGGAACATCGGCAACCTTCTTCGGCAGCAAATCGCGACCTTCGAGATCGGCGGAAGCGGCTGAACTTCGTCATCCACGGGCGGAGCGGGAGCGAAGCGGACGCGTAGACCCGAGGATCCATTCCGTGACCTCGCGCGAAGAGTAGAGACGACGCAGAACAGAGGTCGTTCTGGACCGCTGAAACGCTCATAGGTCACGGTATGGATTCTATGGTCTGCGCTGCGTCGCTTCGCTCCTTGCTCCGCCATGGAATGACGAAGGTGTGGTGCCCGCGAAGTGGCGCTGCTGCGTATGACGCTTGCGAACGGCCGCGACTTTGGACAGTCTGGACCACGCGATGCGGGGGACACGGCGATGCGCGGCGAAGTTCTTCACTACGACCAGGAGCAAGGCTTTGGTTTCATCGCCGGCGCCGACGGCAAGCGCTATAGCTTCGCGCGCGAGGACCTGCGCCGCGAGATGGCGCTGGCGAGAGGCGCCGAAGTCGAATTCCAGCCGAACGGCGACCGGGCGAGCAACGTTTTTTCCGTCCGCGCCCGTGCGACCGGTCCGATGGAGAGCGCAGCTCCCATCGCGGCGGCCACCGTTCCCTTGCCGGGCAGCGCGCCCATAGCGCCTACCCATTTTGGCCGCAACGCCGAGAGCGGGGCGGTGGAATCCACCGGCCTGTGGAGCTATTTCTGGCGCGGCCTGACCACGAACTACGTCAACTTCTCCGGCCGTGCCCGTCGCAAGGAGTTCTGGGGCTTTTGCCTGTTCTGGACGATCGGCCTCGTCGTCGCCATCGGCGTCGGGCTGACCGTGGACCTGTCGCGCGGCGAGGGCGGCGCCGACGAGCCGATCGTCATGCTCTGCCTTATCGGCCTCTTCTTCCTGTTGACGTTCCTGCCGTGGATCTCGCTCATCGTGCGCCGCCTGCACGATCTCGGCCTGACCGGCTGGCTCGTGATCCTCTGCCTCCTGCCCTATGTCGGTGGACTCGCCACCTTGGTCTTCGCGCTGATCCCCACCCAGGCCGGCGACAACAAATGGGGACCGGTGCCGGCCGGAGTGAGGTTCTAGGCGCGGGCGCCGTCCGCGCCGAAGCTGTCAGCCGAGGAACTTGGCGATGATGGCGTCGCCCATCTGAACGGTGCCTACCTCGGTCATGCCTTCGGACATGATGTCCTTGGTGCGCAGGCCGTCGTCGAGCACGGCGGCGATTGCCGCTTCGAGCTTGTCGGCTTCCGCCACCATGCCGAAGGAATAGCGCAGGCACATGGCGAAGGAGGCGATCATCGCGATCGGGTTGGCGATGCCCTTGCCGGCGATGTCGGGCGCCGAGCCGTGCACCGGCTCGTAGAGCGCCTTGCGCTTCTTGGTCTTGACGTCCGGCGCGCCGAGCGAGGCCGAAGGCAGCATGCCGATCGAGCCGGTGAGCATGGCGGCGATGTCGGAGAGCATGTCGCCGAACAGATTGTCGGTGACGATGACGTCGAACTGTTTCGGCCAGCGCACAAGCTGCATGCCGCCGGCATCGGCCAGCATGTGGTCGAGCTTGACGTCGCTGTATTTGGCCTTGTGCGTCTGGCTCACCACCTCGTTCCACAGCACGCCCGACTTCATGACGTTGCGCTTTTCCATCGAGGTGACGTGGTTCTTGCGCGTGCGCGCCAATTCGAAGGCGACGCCCGAGATGCGCTCGATCTCGAATGTGTCGTAGACCTGGGTGTCGATGCCGCGCTTCTGGCCGTTGCCGAGATCGATGATCTGCTTCGGCTCGCCGAAATAGACCCCGCCAGTCAGCTCGCGCACGATCAATATGTCGAGGCCCTCGACCACGTCCTGCTTGAGCGAGGAGGATGCCGCGAGCGCCGGATAGCAGATCGCCGGGCGAAGATTGGCGAACAGTTCCATGTCCTTGCGCAGGCGCAAAAGCCCGGCCTCGGGCCGCACCTCGTAAGGCACCTTGTCCCATTTCGGCCCGCCGACGGCGCCGAACAGGACTGCATCCGCCGCCATCGCCTTTGCCATATCGGCATCGGAGATCGCCGCGCCATGCGCGTCGTAGGCGCAGCCGCCGACCAGCCCCTCGTCGGTGACGAAACCGCTGCCGAGCTTCGCGTTCATGGCGCCAATCAACTTCTTCACCTCGGCCATGGCCTCGGGGCCGATGCCGTCGCCGGCGAGCAGGAAGAGATTTTTGGAAGCCATGGAGAAACGTCCCGGAGAGAGAGAATTGAACCGCGGCCTTGCTAAACGGCTAGCGCTTGCCGCGCAAGCCGGAAGAGGACAACCTCGTTACTTGGCGATCCTTCGCACCCCCCTCTGCCCTGCCGGGCATCTCCCCCGCAAGGGGGGAGATTGGCAGCTTCGCCGCCGGCCATCTCTTTCAGACGTCAAAAATTGGCGAAAAGGCAGATGGCGTCCAATCTCCCCCCTTGCGGGGGAGATGGCCGGCAGGCCAGAGGGGGGTGCTGTCCCGCCGACGTCTCGCAAACTGCAGCGCCAACGAGAGAAGCCCTCACCGGTGCGAGAGAATATTCACCAAGCGCCCGAACGGGTCGCGCACATAGAAGCGCCGCACGCCCCAGGGCTCGTCGGCCGGCCCGTATTCGATGGCGAAGCCGGCGGCCTTCATGGCATCGAGCGCCTCATCGACATTGTCGACCTCGATCGAGAGGTCGGGCACCGGCGTGCCAGAGCCGCCTTGCGCCATGAAGCTGACTTGGATGGTCATGCTGCCCTGCGAGCCGTAAGTGGCGATCCAGCCCATATCCATGAGCAGATCGAGGCCGAGGACGTCCTGATAGAAGCGCTTTGCCGCCGCGATGTCGGGCGTTTCGATATTGGCGACAATGCGCCTGACCTTCACCATGAGCAACTCCTTGCCTTATGCGTGTCCGGGAGCCCTCCGCATTTTGGGCGACTGTATCAGGCCGTTCGCCGCAGCGCCGTCACCTCGATCTCGATCTTCATCTCCGGCTTGTTGAGCTGGCAGACGATCATCGTCGCCGCCGGGCGGATGTCGCCGAACACCTCGCCGAGGATCGGGAAGACGACGTCAACATAGGACTGGTCGGTGATGTAGTAGTGCGCCCGCACGACATCGGCCATGTCGAAGCCGCCGTCGGCCAATGCCTTTGCGATGGTCGCGAGACAGTTGCGCGTCTGCGCCTCGACCGTCTCGGGCATGGTCATCGTGGCATAGTCGTAGCCGGTCGTTCCCGACACGAAACACCAGTCGCCCTGCACCACCGCGCGCGAATAGCCGGCGGTTTTTTCGAAGGGGGAGCCGGTGGAGATGAGCTTGCGCATGGGGTGCCTCGCGTTTTGTTGCGGGCATTCTGCGGGGACGGCGGCAATCTGGCCATAGGCCAAGCAATGCGGATTTGAGGTGCAAAAATCTCTTTGATGCTGGCGGGACAGTACCCCCCTCTGGCCTGCCGGCCATCTCCCCCGCAAGGGGGGAGATCAGCAGCTTCGGCAGGCCACCATTCTTGCAACATTGAAGATTAGCGAAAGTCGTGGTGACGACCGATCTCCCCCCTTGCGGGGGAGATGCCCGGTAGGGCAGAGGGGGTGGGAAGGATCGCGGCGATGGTCATTTCCCGCTGGTACGCGACCCACGGCCGGCACCATTGCCAAAACCCTAATTCCCCGACCCCTGCGCCTCGTCCAGCGCCTTCTTGATATCCGCCGGCCAGCTTTTCATGTCGGGCCAGGCCTGCGGTTCGCCATTGTCGCCGCGGCGGGCGAAATAGACCTGATGCTTGACCGGGTCGACCGCCATGAAGCCGTCATTGCCGCCGCAGTCATGCGGCACGCAACCGCTGGCGTAGAAAGCGCCGGAAGCGGTCTTTTCGGTGCCGCCGCCGACCAGCAGGCTGGTCGCCATGTCGGGCATGTCCTTTCCGAGCAGCGCCTCGCCGGCCTTGTAGACGGCCTCGTTGTGGAAGGCGTCGATGATGTTGTCGTATTTCGACGGATCGACATCCTTCCAGTCGGTGCCCGGTTCCGGCGTATAGGTCAGGTTGCCGGACGTCGTCAGTCCGCCGGTCGGCGACCATTGCAGCGCCGGCCGCGATTCGCCGGGCAGGAGATAGGGCACGTAATAGATGTCGCTGTCGGAAACCGCGGCCGGCGGCGCGCCGCACTCGTCCTGCTCGACCGTGGTGGTCTGGATCTCGCCGCCCTCCGTCTTCCAGGCGATGACGCTGGCCGGGCCGCATTGGTTGCCGCCATCGCCGACATCGAACAGCGCCACCTTGACCCCGCCGACCTCGACGATCTTCTCGAAGAAGACGTCGTAATTGCTGGCGAGCTGCTTGCCGTCATAGGCCAGCACCTTCTCGCCATACTGTTCCTGCTGGGTGATGGTGAACTGGCCGCCTTCGAACGGGATCGGCGCCTGCTTGTCGTCCTCGGCCTGGGTCGCATTGGCGGTGTTCGAGGGGTCAGCGGCGTCGCCGGACGGATCCTCTGCCGGTACGAGCACGTTGTCGGTCTGTGCATGGGCGCCGGCCACCGGCATCAACACCCACACCAACGCGCAAGCGCCAGCCAGAAGCGAGTGTGTCATGACTGTCCCTCCATTCAGCCGCCACGAACCCGGCCGCTTGCGGCCGGGTCTATCCGTTCAACGCTTCAGGCCCAGGGGCGCAGCTCAGCGTTTTTCTTCTCGAACGAAGCGATGGCGCCGGCCTTCTCCATGGTCAGCCCGATGTCGTCGAGGCCGTTCAGCAAGCAGTGGCGCTTGAAGTCGTCGAGATCGAACTTGACCACGCCGCCATCCGGCCCGCGGATTTCCTTCGCTTCGAGATCGATCGACAGCGTCGCATTGGAGCCGCGCGAGGCGTCGTCCATCAGCTTGTCGAGATCTTCCGGGCTCACCGTGATCGGCAGGATGCCGTTCTTGAAGCAGTTGTTGTAGAAAATGTCGGCGAACGAGGTCGAGATCACGCAGCGAATGCCGAAATCGAGCAGCGCCCAGGGCGCATGCTCGCGGCTCGAGCCGCAGCCGAAATTGTCGCCGGCGACCAGGATCTGCGCCTTGCGGTAGGCCGGCTTGTTGAGCACGAAATCCGGGTTCTCCGAGCCGTCGTCCTTGTAGCGCATTTCGGCGAACAGGCCGGTGCCAAGTCCGGTGCGCTTGATCGTCTTCAGATAATCCTTCGGGATGATCATGTCGGTGTCGACATTGACGATCGGCATGGGCGCGGCGACGCCGGTGAGCTTGGTGAATTTGTCCATGGTCCTTGCCCGTCTCGGTTTTGCGGGAATTGCTGGCGCACGCTTTACACAAAGCGGCCGGCAAATGAAAGGCAACTGTTGGCAGTTGAGTTTGGGCCATCGGACACAAGGTCGGCATCGCCTGCTTTCAAAACGTCGATCGATCGGGCACCTTGGCGGCATGGCGCCGACTTCGAAGGTCCTCTACGCAAGCGAGCCCACGCTCGATGTTGCCGAATTCCGCCGCGTGCTGGTGGAATCCGGCCTCGGCGAAACACGGCCGGTCGATGACGAGGCCCGCCTGAAGACGATGCTCGGCAATGCCAATCTGGTGCTGACCGCGCGTCTCGATGTCGAGGGCAGGCCGCTTGTCGGCCTCGCGCGCGCCATCACCGACTTCTCCTGGGTCTGCTACATTTCCGAGCTCGCCGTGTCCGCCTCGGCGCAAGGGCTCGGCATCGGCAAGGGCCTGATGGACGAGGCGCGTCGGCAACTCGGCCCTGCGGTCGGCATCAGCCTGATCTCGTTGCCCGACGCCGTCGGTTTTTACGAGCGCATCGGCATGAAACGCATGACCGACGCTTTCTGGTTCTCCCGCAAGCACTGACGCCATTCACCGGCAAGTGATTGCTTGGGTTTGTCACGCCGCTTGACATGCAACCAAATGGTTGCATATTAAGGCCATGAGCATGGATGCCGTCTTTCGCGCCTTGGCCGACCCGACACGTCGGCAATTGCTGGACAGCCTCTATGCCCGGAACGGGCAGACGCTGAATGCGCTCTGCGAACGGATGGACATGACACGCCAGGCGGTGACCAAGCACCTGGCGATTCTGGAAGAAGCGAACCTCGTCACCACCGTCCGCCGGGGCCGCGAGAAGGAGCACTACCTCAACCCCGTTCCGATCAACGAGATCGCCGAGCGCTGGATCGGCAAGTTCGAGCGCCATCGGCTGGATGCATTGAGCGACCTGAAGAAGCGGCTTGAAAGGGAAGAGCCATGAGCGACAACAGTTTCGTCTACGTCACCTATATCCGCACCACGCCCGAAAAGCTTTGGACGGCATTGACCGACCCCGAGTTCAACCGGCAGTTCTTCCTCTGCTCCTATCAGGAGAGCGACTGGAAGGTGGGCTCGAGCTGGAAGCTGATCTTCCCCGACGGCCGCGTCGCCGACTCGGGCGAGATTCTCGAGATCGACCCGCCCAGGCGTCTCGTCATCAAATGGCGCAACGAATGGATGCCGGAGCTGAAGGAAGACGGCTACACGCGCTGCACCTTCACCATCGAGCAGGACGGCGATTTGATGAAGCTTGCCGTCACCCACGAGGCCGACGGACCGCACAGGCTGATCGAGAACGTCGCCAAGGGCTGGCCGCTGGTCCTGGCGAGCCTGAAGAGCCTGCTCGAGACCGGCAAGGGTTTCGAGCGCCCGCCGTCAAAGGGCTGAGGCATCGTTTCGAAATCGAAACGAAAGGAGGTTGCGATGATGCTCGGGCATTCCTGGCCGCAGGCCATGGCGAACACCGAGACGGTCATGGCTTCGGCAGAAATCCTTGCCCCTCCCGAGCAAGTTCTTGCCGCGCTCGTCACGGATGAGGTCGGGCGCTGGTGGGGCTCGGCGGACACCTACCGGATGATTGGCTGGGCCGCCGATCTTCGCGTCGGCGGCCGATGGAATGTCACCGTGAAGACTGCCGACGGCGGGCATCTTCCCGTCAGCGGGAGATTTGTCGAGATCGAGATGCCGCGCCGCATCGTGCAGACGAGGCGCTACGAGCGGGACCATCCGACGCTCGGCCGCCACGAGACCACCGTCGCCTATCTGCTGGAACCGACCGTGGCCGGCACGCAGCTCACGATCTGCCACGGCGGTTTCGCCGGCTTCCCGGACGCCGCGGCCGAGCATGCCGAAGGCTGGGCAAGAGTGCTTGGGTGGCTGCAACGATATTTTGGCGAGGGAAAGCAGGCGGCTTAGCGCCTCCCCCTTCTCCCCTTGTGGGAGAAGGTGGATCGGCGCGCAGCGCCGAGACGGATGAGGGGTGTTCCAGCGGAGTGAGACCGGTGTTCCCTGGAGCACCCCTCATCCGTCGCCTTCGGCGACACCTTCTCCCACAAGGGGAGAAGGGGGCGCTCCTCAAATCACATTCAGCTCCCGGAACGCCCGGCCCTCCGCAACGCGCCCATACCCGAACGCCGTGCAATCCACCGTCCGATACCCGCCATGCACGATGAGCTCGGAGAGCGCCTTGCCGACCGCCGGCGCCTGCTGCAGGCCGTGGCCGGAGAAGCCGTTGGCGAAGAGGAAGTTTTCGACCTCCGGATGCGGCCCGATCACCGCGTTCTGGTCGAGCGTGTTGTAGTCGTAATGCCCGACCCAGGCGCGCGTCGGCTTGATCGCCTCGAAGGCGGGGATGCGGGTGGCGAGTACCGGCCAGATCACCTCTTCGAACAGTGGCCAGTTGACCTCGAAATCCTTGGGATCGGGTGCGTGATCGCCTTCCTCTGGTTCGGCGCCGCCGGTGATGTAGACCGAGCCTTCCGGCCGCACATAGATGCCGGAGGGATCGACCAGCAGCGGCATGTCGGCGTATTTCTCGCGCGCCTCGAAGACGAAGACGTTGCGCTTGCGCGGCTCGACCGGCAGCTCGAGCCCGGCAAAAGCGGCGACCTTGCCGGCGTTCGGGCCGGCGGCGTTGACAATAATGCCGGCTTCAAGCGCCTCGCCATTGTCGAGGCTCACGCTCGCGACGCGGTTGCCCTGGCGCGCGATGCCCGTGACCGAGGCCGTGATGAGGTCGATGTTCTTCTCGCGCAGCGCCTTGCGGAACAGCATCAGCATCGCATGCGCGTCGAACCAGCCTTCGCCGCTGCGGCCATAGGCGCCGGCTGAAATACCCTCGGCCGACAGCCAGGGGAAGCGGCGCGTGAGTTGGTCGGCGTCCTCCAGCACGATATCGGCGCCCTCGGCGATCTGCGCCTCGTGATTGGCCTTGAGGATCGGCAGGCCCGCCTCGCCGGCGAGGATCAGATAACCGCCTTCGCGAAAACCGATGTCGGCATCGGCGCCGAAAGTCTCCTTCAGGCGCCGGAACAGTTTCAGCGTGAACTGCGACAGGCGGATGTTTTCCGGGATCGAGAATTGCTGGCGGATGGAGGCGCAGGACAGCGTCGTCGCCGCATGGGAGAATTGCGGATCGCGCTCGATCAGCGCGATGGAGCCGGTAAAGCCCTCTTCGCGCAGATAGTAGGCGACCGAGGAACCGACGATGGCTCCGCCGATGATGACGATGTCGTAGCGCACTTGTCTCTCCGATCCACCCGGTCCTCACGCGACCGGCAAATTGATCTCGAAGCGCGTGCCGCGCTCGCTGTCAACCAGCCTGATCGTGCCATCATGGGCTTTCAGGAGGGCCAGCACGATGCCCAGCCCCATGCCGGTGCCGCCGGCCTCGCGCCTTGTGGTGAAGAACGGCTCGAACACTTTTGCGCGGTTGCTGACCGAAATGCCGTCGCCGTCGTCGCCGAAATGGACGGCCGCCCTTTCGCCTGCGCTTTCGGCACCGATCGTAACCTGCTTGGCGCCGTGCCTGGCTGAATTGTCGATGAGGTTGGCGAGCACGATCGCCAGATTCTCGCCCGAGATGCCAAGGCCGGTATTGCCGCCCTCGGTGCGCACCTCCAGCCTGGCATCGACCGGCAGCAGGGCCAGCGCGGCATTGAGCGTCGTGCTTTCGCCGCTCGGCGCGAGGTTTTCGGCGCGCGCCAGCTCCAGCAGCCGCCGCACCAGGAGATTGAGCCGGCCGGCATCGGTAACGATGTTGTTGGAGAAACGCCGCCGCTCGGCCTCGTCCATCGTCCCGCCGGAATCCCTGAGAAGCTCCGCCGCGCCCTGGATCGCCGTCAGCGGCGATTTCAGCTCGTGCGAGACATGGGTGGCGAAGGTCTGGATGCTGTCGGAGCGCGCCTGCAGTTTTTGCGCCATGTCGAGGAAAGCGGCCGACAGTTCCGCCATCTCGCGCGTGCCGTGATGATCGAGCGGCCTGATCGCCTCGCGATCGCCGGCGGCGATGCGCTTTGTCCGCTCGATCAGCGCATAGATCGGCCGGCTGACGGTGCGGATGAACACCAGCGCGATCAGCAACGTGCCGCCGAGAATCGCGATTGCCGCAAGCGTGACCTTGCCGCGCTCGCCGTAGAGATGCTTGACGATGTTGTTCGGCGTCCGCGACAGATAGACCACGCCGGCGACTCGGCCTTCGACCTCGACCGGCAGGGCGACGAAGACGCGTACCTTGGTGCCGCGGCTCACCGAATAGAGCGGCGGTGGCGGCTGGTCGGGGATCCTTAAGCGGAGCTCGCTGGCATAGACGCCGGAGAGCGCCCTCCCTACCTCCTCGACCTTGCCGAGCGACAAGCCCAATTCGTCGCCGCCGGCAATGACCACGCCATGCGGATCAAGCAGGCGGAAGCCGGCGAGCGTCGTCTTCTGCGTCTCGTCGAGGATGCCGTTAAGCCGCGCGCCGATCGCCGCGAAGGCCGGATCGGCGGTCGCGGGAAGCGCCGCCGGCCGCGACGGCATGACATCATCGGAAGCCAGATCGAGCTGCGGCTCGATCGGCTGGTAGGGATAGTTGCTGTCCCTTGCAGGATCAGCCGAGATCGGCGCGCCCAACCGTTCCGGGGCAATGCCGGCCGCGCGCACCGCGTCGGCATAAACTGCTGCGACGACCGCGCCCTGCGCGATGAGCTCGCCCTCGGTCTGGCGGATCAGCTGGTTCTCATAGAGCCGGAAGAAGAACAGCCCGACAAGCGGCAGCGCCATCACCACGATCAGGATGGCGACGACGACGGTGGCGAGCCGCGGCCGCCAGCTTTCCTTGCTCAACCACCGCATCGGCCGAGCCGGAAGCCGACGCCATGCACGGTCGCGATCGCATCCACGCAGCCGACCGCCGCCAGCTTGGCGCGGATGTTGCGGATATGGCTGTCGACGGTGCGTTCCGAGACGTGGATGTTGGAGGCATAGGCATTGGCCATCACCGCGTCGCGGCCGAGCACATGCTGCGGCCGGGCGAGGAAGCCTTTCAGAATTGCGAACTCGATCGCCGTCAAGGTGAGCGGCTTGCCTTCAAAACTCGCCGCATGGCTGGCCGGCACCAGCATGAGCTTGCCATGCGCGAACTGCCGGCCGTCCGCTTCTTCCTCCACCGCCACTGGGCGGGCGCGCCGCAGGATGACGTTGACGCGGGCGACCAGCTCGCGCGGGCTGAACGGCTTCGTCACATAGTCGTCGCCGCCCATCTCCAGCCCCAGGATGCGGTCGATTTCTTCGTCGCGCGCCGACAGGAACAGCACCGGCACGTCGGAGCGTTGCCGGAGCCGCCGGCACACTTCCAGCCCGTCCATCTCCGGCATGCCGATGTCGAGCACGATGAGGTCGGGCGCGCGGCGCTCGACCGCCTGCAGCGCCGCTGCGCCGTCGGCCACGGCAGCCGTCTTCATGCCGGCCTTTTCCAGCGCGAAGCAGATGATCTCGCGGATATGCGGATCGTCGTCGGCGACGAGGATATTGTGCGGCATGGATCAAAGGTCCGGCGAATGGGGTTTGGTGACGGCAGGATTAGCAAGCGCGCCGCGCTTGTCGAGAGTGCGGCGGCGCAATTGCCAGTCGCGAAAATTCCAGGCGCACCGGTTTTCCCAGGCGGCGCGCGCCCGTCATGGCCGGGCTTTCCTGGCCTTCCGAACGATCCGCCGCGATCTCGGCACAAAGGCCAGCAACGTCGCCGTGGGGCGAACCCTTTGCGGCTCGGCGAGCCACCAGCCTTCGTTGCGGAGGCGCCGGGGCAGGGACCAGCGGGATTTGTGATGTGTTCGCATGGCGCCCTGTGTGGCTGACCGGAACGGAAAGCTGACGGCGGATCGGAGGAGGTTTTCCGCAAGGATTTGCAGTTTTCGTGCAGGGCGCTGCCGCTATCTCCCCCCTCGAGGGGGAGATGGCCGCGAAGCGGCCAGAGGGGGTCGTCTCGCGTAGATCGCCAGCGTCATTTCTCGTCGCGCAAGGCGCCGGCGCTTCACGCGCGGGGACCCCCTCTGTCGCCTTCGGCGACATCTCCCCCTCAAGGGGGGAGATTACTCCGCGCCTTGCCTCGCCCCGCTCCAATCGGCATAGATCGATCATGACCAGTGACCCCTACCGCCCGCGCCGCTCGGTGCTTTACATGCCCGCCTCCAACGACAAGGCGCTGGCGAAGATCGCCTCGCTTGCCTGCGACGCCGTGATCATCGCCCTCGAGGACGGCGTGGCACCCGCCGACAAGGTTTCAGCCCGCGACAAACTTGCAGGCGTCTTGGCCGCGCGTCCGCAGCGGCGCTGCGAGATTGTGGTTCGCATCAATCCGCTCGGATCCGAATGGGGCATCGACGACCTGCTGGCCGTCGCCAAGGCCGGGCCGGACGGTATTCTCCTGCCCAAGATCGGCACACCGCGCGACATCCTCGAGGCCGGCGACCTGCTCGACGACAATTTCGCGCCCGACACGGTGAAGCTGTGGGCGATGATCGAAACGCCCAAGGCGCTGCTCAACATCGGCCCCATCGCCGAACTTGGTCGCGACCCGGCTTCCCGCTTGGCTTGTTTCGTTGCCGGAACGAACGACCTGGTGAAAGCGACGGGCATTTTGGCAACGCCCGACCGGCGTTATCTCATGCCTTGGCTGATGCAGCTTGTGCTCGCCGCCCGCGCCGGCGGCCTCGACGTGATCGACGGCGTCGCCAATGATTTTCGCGACCTAGACGCCCTGGCGCGAGAGTGCGCCGAGGCCGCCGCCATGGGTTTTGATGGCAAGTCGCTGATCCACCCCGCCCAGATCGAGCCGGCGAACCGCGCCTTTTCGCCGGCGCCGGAGGCGCTGGCCGCGGCGCGCGCGATCCGGGATGCGTTCTCGCGGCCCGAAAATGCCGGCAAGGGCGTCATTGCGCTGGACGGCCGCATGGTCGAGCGGCTGCATCTGGCCGAGGCCGAGAAACTTCTGGCGAAGGCCGCAATCATCGGCGCATGATGCGCTGGAGCAATTCCAGGAAAAGTGCGTAGCGGTTTTCCGTCCGGAATTGCGTCAAAACAAAGGAATAGAATGTCGCCCAAAAGTGCAGCGGGCGACATTCATAGTTCATAGACAGACATTGGTCATGACAGGGTCGAAAAAATGAAACTTTACCGCTTTCTGTCCGGTCCGGACGACGCCACCTTCTGCCACAAGGTGACGGCGGCCCTTAACAAGGGCTGGCACCTGTTCGGCTCGCCGACCTATGCCTATGACAAGACGACCAAGTCGATGCGCTGCGGCCAGGCCGTGGTGAAGGACGTCGAAGGCCAGGAATACACCGCCGACACCAAGCTCGGCGATTGGTAGGGATGGAGCGGCGCCCCTCTCACTTCGTCCTAAGGCGGAGCAAGGATCGAAAGCCTTGAGATTAGGCGATAAGAAAAGGAACTGTGACGCCGCGTTCCTTCACACCCCCCCTCTGGCCTGCCGGCCATCTCCCCCTCAAGGGGGGAGATTGGCAGCTTCCCTCGACGGTGCTTTTCATTCAACGCTGGTAGTTGGCGAAATCAAAGGCGACGATCTGATCTCCCCCCTTGAGGGGGAGATGGCCGGCAGGCCAGAG
>NZ_RZSC01000809.1:0-2562 GCF_003998155.1 Mesorhizobium sp. M1E.F.Ca.ET.063.01.1.1 | reverse complement strand
CAGATGGCTTCGCCGGCTTGTCGATCGCCTTCGGCTGCCGGAAGTCTTCCGGCATCAGCCCGGTCGCGGCCGCTTCGGCAACCGTGTCGGTGCCTGTCGCGTCGAGGGCCTTCTCGGTGGCGTTAGCCGCGATGTCGGTCACGTCCCTGGCGAAAGTCTGCGCCTCGGCGATCAGCGTCTCGGCCGCCTTGCGCGCCTTGGACGAGTTGTTGGCGGCTTCCGTCCGCGCCTCGAGATCGTCGAGAAACGGCTGGAACATGCGCTGCGAGGCTTCGATCGCGCCGGAGACCGCGCCCATCCAGACGCCAAGCGCGTGGTTGGCAAGACCGATGCCGAGCGCCGACATCGCCGCCGCACCCGCGACGGGATGCGCCATGAGGTTGACGGCGCTGGCCATCTCGCTCGGCATCATCTTGGTCAGATCCTGGTTCATCTTCTCGAGTTGGTCCAAATAGGGCATCAGCGGGTAGGCTATCGAATACGGCGCCATAGACATCTCCTGGTCGTTTCTTCGTACGCCCGCCCCTGCTTTTCCGTCCCGGGCAACGCCCGTCTTCACAAATTCTATTCCGCCGCCACCATGACCGGCTCGACCCGGTGCGCGTTGCGCGAAAACTCGTCGATGCGGCGTTCCACCTCGCCGCGGAAATGCCGCATCAGGCCCTGGATGGGCCAGGCCGCTGCGTCGCCCAGCGCGCAGATCGTGTGGCCCTCGACCTGCTTGGTGACGTCGAGCAGCATGTCGATCTCGCGCTTCTGCGCCTCGCCGCGCACCAGCCGCTCCATCACCCGCCACATCCAGCCAGTGCCTTCGCGGCACGGCGTGCACTGGCCGCAGCTTTCATGCTTGTAGAAGTAGGACAGCCTGGCGATCGCCTTCACCACGTCGGTCGACTTGTCCACGACGATGACAGCCGCCGTGCCGAGGCCGGATTTGAGGTCGCGCAGCGCGTCGAAATCCATCGGCGCGTCGATGATCTGCTCGGCCGGAACCAGCGGCACCGAAGCGCCGCCCGGGATGACCGCGAGCAGATTGTCCCAGCCGCCGCGAATGCCGCCGCAATGCGTCTCGATCAGCTCGCGGAACGGGATCGACATCGCCTCTTCGAAGGTGCACGGATTGTTGACGTGACCGGAGACGCAGAACAGCTTGGTGCCGGCATTGTTCGGCCGGCCGAAAGACGAGAACCAGGCAGCGCCGCGGCGCAGGATGGTCGGTGCCACGGCGATCGATTCGACGTTGTTGACGGTCGTCGGGCAACCATAAAGGCCGACATTGGCCGGGAATGGCGGCTTCAGCCGCGGCTGGCCCTTCTTGCCTTCGAGGCTTTCGAGCAGCGCCGTCTCCTCGCCGCAGATATAGGCGCCGGCGCCATGGTGCATGTAGACGTCGAAGTCGTAGCCGGATGTGTTGTTCTTGCCGATGAGCTTGGCCGCGTAAGCCTCGTCGATGGCGCGCTGCAGCGCCTCGCGCTCGCGGATGAACTCGCCGCGCACATAGATGTAGGCGGCGATCGCGCCCATGGCGAAGCCGGCGACCAGCGCGCCCTCGACCAGCGTGTGCGGGTCATTGCGCAGGATGTCGCGGTCCTTGCAGGTGCCAGGCTCGGATTCGTCGGCATTGATGACGAGATAGCTCGGGCGGCCGTCGCTCTGCTTGGGCATGAACGACCATTTCAGGCCGGTCGGGAAACCGGCGCCGCCGCGGCCGCGCAGGCCGCTTGCCTTCATCTCGTTGATGATCCAGTCGCGCCCCTTGGCGATGAGGCCCGGCGTGTCGTCCCAGAGGCCGCGCGCCTGCGCTCCGGCCAACGACTTGTCGAACAAGCCGTAGATGTTGGTGAAGATGCGGTCTTTGTCCTGAAGCATTTCTCGTCCCTCAGACCGGCTTCTTGCCGAAGACGCGGATGTACTCGGCGACGCCTCCCTTGGCGAGCGCCTTGGCCTGCTTCACCCAGTCGTCGCGCTCGATGCGGCCACGGAAATTGAGATAGCCGTCGACCCATTCGCGCTCTGCCTTCTTCCACGAGGCGACCTGCGCGAAGGTGTAGATGCCAAGCGAATGCAAGGTGCCTTCGATCTTCGGACCGACGCCGGAGATCAGCTTGAGATCGTCGACAGCTGCCGGGCGCTCGATGCCGGCCGGACGGTTCCTGTCCTCGAGCGAGGGCTTGCCCGTCTTTGATCTGGCATCTGCCTTGGCGGCGGGCTGCTTGGCTTCCGGCGACTTGAAGGCGGAAGCCGGTTCGGCCTTGGCAATCGGCCCGCTGCGCGGCTTCGAAACCGCTTCGACTTCCGGAGAGGCCTGGTTGGCGTTGGCCGCCGAATGGCGTGGCGCCCTGACGCTCGCAGCCTTCTCGGCGGCGGGCGAGACTTTCACCGGCGACGGCGTCGTCAGCGCCGGGCTGGTCTCGGGCGCATCGGTCTTCGGCTTGCTGGATTTCGAAGGCGCGACCGGGCCGGAAGGCGCCGGCGCGGCGGGCGCCTGAGACACGACGGCGGCTGGCGCCGCAGCCGGTGCCGCGGCAGCGGCTGCGGCGCCAGCCGCCGTCGTGTCTCAGG
>NZ_RZSC01000808.1:0-2567 GCF_003998155.1 Mesorhizobium sp. M1E.F.Ca.ET.063.01.1.1 | reverse complement strand
GTGGCATGGATCGCCGCCAATACATGCTGGGCAAATTCGGCAGCGAGGAGCGTATCCGCCAGATCCATGCGCGCATCGAACCGCTCGGCGAAGCGGAAGGCATCCATTTCGCTTTCGGCGCCATCAAGGTCGCGCCCAACACGCTGGACGCTCACCGCGTCATCCGCTGGGCGGGCGCCGCCGGTGAAGACTTGCAGAGCCGGCTCGTGCGCCGCCTCTTCCAACTGAATTTCGAGGAAGGCGCCAATCTCGGCGACCATGCCGTGCTGGTCGAAGCCGCCCGCGAGGCGGGCATGGACGCTTCCGTGGTCGAAACGCTGCTGCCGACGGATGCCGATGTCGACGCCGTCCGCAACGAGATCGCCACCGCATCGCGCATGGGCATCACCGGCGTGCCCTGTTTCCTGCTCGAGGGCAAATATGCCGTGATGGGCGCGCAGGACGCCGACACGCTTGCCGACGCCATCCGCCAGGTCGCCCAGGCCAAGGCGCGGGGCGAACTGGAAACGGCGATCTAGAGCGTCCAAACGCTGAACCGCTCCAGGCCAGCCTATTTCACCGTCACCGTCCCCTTGCTGATGAAGAAGCCGTGGCCGCCGCTGCTCGTGCAGGTCAATCCCTTCTTCGACGACAGACACGTGAATGACCCCTTGCTCCAGCTGTTGCCATAGCCAAGTCTGGTCACGTCGCCGCAGCAGCCCTGCTCGCCCGGGTTCTTGATCAAGGTCGCCGCCCCCTTCGGCCCCAATATGACCGTCACGTAGCTCGGCTCGACGCGGGAACAGGAAAGCTCCGGTCCGCCATCTTGCGGCTGGTAGGTGCTCGTGCCGCCTTTCGGCGTGTAGATGCAGCCGATGTTGCCGGACGGCGTGTTGAATTCGATCTGGCCCTCGGCGCCGGCCGGAATGGTCTGGTTGCCGGCATGTGCCTGCGGCAGCCATTCGAAGGCCGCGAGCATCGCGACCGAAATCATCCGTATAGACATTGCTGGTCCCCCTCGATGCGAAGCAATCGCCGGGCAGATTCGACCGCTGAGGGGCAAAATTGTCAACGCTCACTGATCGCCCTGGCCCGGCATGTCCGCTTCAGCTATGGCGCGGCGCCAACAAATACGAGTCCGCCACCAAGTTCATGCCCGGACATTTTGCGAGGCCTGGAAAGGGCAATTCAGGCGAGCCGGAAGGGGACGGACAGCACCCGTTTTTGCGGCCTTGCGGCCATCGTTCAGTCGCGAACCCAGCCGGCCGGCATGTCATTTCCGTTCACAAAACCGTGTTTTTGCTTTCCCTAAGGTAAAGTCGGCATGATCTCGGACCGCTGCCCCCAACGCGCTGAAATGAAACGTAAAATCCGCGTCGGATGCGCCTGACCGGCGAGGCTCTTCTGTTGCCCTCGCGCCACGGCGGATAACCCTGTTCACATTCGGGGGCAGAAAATTAATGGAAAATGATCAATTGGTGTTACTGTGTGTAACAAAACAAGAAAGGTTTGGGCGGGATCGTGATTCGGGTCGGCAGACCGCGACGTACAGTACCGGCAGAACTACCCAGCGAGGCGGCAAAGCCCTCGCGCCTGACGCCGGTATCGTCGATGCGTACCTTCTGGGGGCTGATGCGAGCCTACTGGTTCTCCGACCGGTGGAAGGAAGCCTGGACCCTCACCCTCGTCATTGCGCTGCTCACCGCGCTCTCCAGCAAGGCAGGCGTGTGGTTCGCCATGGCATCCGGCGAGCTGGTGAATTCGATCGCTTTCTTTCACGACGCCGCCAACACCAACCCGCTGCAGACGCTTCTGACCAATGCGGGCATATTGATGCTCCTGGTCGTGCTCAAGGATGCCGGCTTCACCGGCGTGCGCAACCTCGTCTCCGCCACCTTGCATCGCAAATGGCGCGGCTGGCTGAACAACGAGTTCAATCAGGCGCTGCTCGACGGCAATCATACCCATTTCCACGCCCAACATGGCTCGGTGGCCGGCGGCATCGTCGCACCAGACAACATCGACCAGCGCATCCAGGAATCGATCAAGGATATGACCGGCGGCGCGATCGGCCTCGCCATGGGCGTGCTGGGTGTCGCCACCTCGCTCTATTTCGTTGGCGAGAATCTGATCGGATCCTCCGTGGAGGTCAAAGGGTTGGAGTTCCTCGGCAGCTACGGCAGCGCCGTGCTGGCCTTCCTTGCCGTCGCCACCTATGTGCCGCTCAATACCTGGATTGCGGTGAAGCTCGGCGGCCTGCTTGAACGTCTCAACATACGTATGCAGCAGGCCGAAGGCAGCTATCGCGGCGAACTGATAACGTTCCTGCGCCGCAGCTTCCATGTCGCCGCCTCGCACGGCGAGGATGTGCAGAAGACGATGCACGACAGGCTCTATGTCGACATCGACAAGACCTGGGGGCGGCTGAATATCGTCAACACCAGCTACATGTCGTTCGAGCTGATCTACAATTTCATCGGCGCCCGCATCGTCTCCTACGGCCCCGGCCTCGTGCCGTTCATTCACAACGGCTTCGACCTCAAGGGCTACATAACCGGCTCTGAAATGGTCGCCCAGCTGATCAGCCA
>NZ_RZSC01000807.1:0-2567 GCF_003998155.1 Mesorhizobium sp. M1E.F.Ca.ET.063.01.1.1 | reverse complement strand
ACTGAGTGGCTCGCTCCCCGCATTCGAAGCGGTGCCTGCGAGCCTTCAATTTGGTTGTCGGCGGATTGCTTGGACACTGACCTCCAATCCCGAGCATTCGCCGATAAGAAGGGCGCCCAGTTCCCGGGCGCCCTTTTTCAATTGTACGATCCTGGGGTCCGCGCAAGCGATATAGCGCGCGCACCACTGCAGGCCAGTTGCCTCCGACAGATGCCCATTCCGTAAGCCCATCGGGCTATTATCAGCGTCCTCGCGAATTACAGGCGGGGGGAACGCCCGACCCCACACCAAGCCGACCAGGACGACTCGCAGGCGGACAGGCCGTCGGGCTTCTTGTGCCGGCGGTGATCTCATGCAAGCGCAACATGTCTCTCCGATCCCAATGGCGCTATCGGCTCTAAACTGGTGCGCTTACAATGCATCTTCTTGTCGGCCGCAGATTCGAGCAATTCTGTGGGTGGTGAGAGCCTTCCAAGCTCACTGAATTGCGCCGTGCGGGACCAATTATGCATATCCTTCTTGCGGATTTTCTGTTCGTGACGATCTGCGGTGGAGGATGCAACGCGATGATGGGAGTTGCCAAGGCGCATGCCGGAGGGTAAACGCCGGCGCGGAACCGGACTGCCCCGGACCGTTTGGCATCATCTCACAGGAACCAGTATGAGGCGTCAAACCCGACCATTTATCTTGGAAGTCAAACGTAAGCGCGGCATTTCAAAACAGGCGCGGTCGATTTGGGGGGATTTGGACATATCGGCGGCCATCGCCGAGACAAAGAGCTTGGCGGAGGCGGCAGAGCAGCCCAATTGTCAGACTATTGATTTCACCGTATCCTCGTCGGATCCTGAATATCTGTTCAATCCGCAAGCGGAGATTATTATGCCGGATACGAATGCCGCTGAAACTTCATCCCCCTCTGACCTGCCTTCGAAAGTGGTAACGCCAAAGGGCAAGAGAAAGGTTACGCAATCGCGCAAGTCCAAGCCAGCGAAATCATTGTCTGCTCATACCAATGGTGCTGAGACGCAGGCTCGGACGTCAGACGCGGCGGCACCAATTCGAAACGGCCGCAAAATCTACTCTGCAAAGGAGCGAGCCGAGAAGCTCTCCGAGATGCAAAAGTCCATGGACCGCGGCGGCACTTTGAAACTGGCGGCAAAGCAGGCGGGCATTTCGGAACAGACCTACTATCACTGGAAGCGGGCCTCCGCACCCGAAGCCCGTGGCGACGATCTCAAGGACCTGCTGGCGCTCGAGGATGAAAACAAGCGTCTAAAAGCGCTGCTCGCTCAGCGCCTTCGCAAGGAGAACGCGGAACTCAAAATGAAGCTTGGCATGGCTTAGAATCCTCTGGTTCGCAGACAGCCGGGAGCGGCGACGGCAGGCGTGAGACGTCCCCAATAGCTAGCCCCGATTGAACCGAGCAGTCGGTCTCTCGCCTGACTTTGAGCGGGGGGCTATGGCCGCGTTAGGGGTATGGCGGCCCACAGCAATTGGGCCGCTGCGGCGCTTCTTGCAGAAGAGCATTTGCTTCGGCCACAGCGCCCTAAGCAAATAATAACGTTGGCCACAGAATAAGCGCTCGACCTAGCACTCCTCCAAGGGTGTGCCGCGGGGGAGGAGTCCGGCAGGGCGCTGCTCTTGGGTCAGGTCAACCGTCCTTTGTTGTTTGTTCAAGTCGGACATCGTAGCTGGCGAACGAGCGATCCTAAGCCGCGGCGCCGTGCTGAACTGGCAGCTAGATCATAGCCCACCGATACACAGGTATTTCATCTCGAGGTAATCCTCGAGCCCGTGGCGCGACCCTTCGCGTCCGATGCCGGATTGCTTGATGCCGCCGAAGGGAGCTGCCTCCGAGGACATGCGGCCGGTGTTGATGCCGACCATTCCGTACTCAAGTGCCTCGGCAACCTGCCAGACGCGCTTGAGATTTGAAGCGTAAAAATAGGCAGCAAGCCCATAGATCGTGTCGTTGGCCTCACGAACGACCTGATCCGGGTCCACGAACGAGATGACCGGCGCCAATGGCCCGAATGTCTCTTCCTGCGCAACCGCCATTTCGCTCGTCACTTCGGTGAGTACCGTCGGTTGGAAGAAGGTGCCTTCCCTGCCGATGCGCGCGCCTCCACACCGGATCGCGCTGCCTTTCGCGACGGCATCAGTTATGTGAGTTTCGATCTTGGCGAGCGCTTGCCTGTCGATCAGCGGGCCGATTGCTACGTAGGGCTCGAAGCCGTCGCCCACCGAAAGCTGACGGACCTTTTCGACGAATTTTGAGACAAACACGTCGTGCACGCCTGACTGGACGTAGAGGCGGTTGGCCGAAACGCAGGTCTGGCCTGCATTGCGGAACTTTGCCTGGATCGCGCCGTCAACCGCCGCGTCGACATCGGCATCGTCAAAGACGATGAACGGTGCGTTGCCGCCGAGCTCAAGGCTAAGTTTCTTGATCTGGTCCGAGCACTGCCGCATCAGCAGCCGTCCGACCTCGGTTGAGCCTGTGAAGCTGATCTTACGCACCTTGGGATTGGCGCAAAGTTCCTGGCCTGTCGCCCCGCCATCGGAGG